>JAUNUL010000236.1 GCA_030538175.1 Propionibacteriaceae bacterium
GAAATAGACGCGATCGGACGCGCCATCGATCGCCTTCAACATGTCGGTGTAGAGATCCTGGCCATAGGTATAGACGGTGATGTCCGACTCACCAGCCTGCACCGGCACCGGATCGGTCTTGGGGAACACGACTGGGGCGCGATCCTTCTTGCGACGGCTGTCGATGATGAGCAGGGCCCCCAACGTGGCGACCTGCACCCCGAAGACGGCCAGAACTCCACGGCGGATGATTCGCTTGATCTGGCGCCAAAACACGCCCCCAATGTAGCCGGTAGCACCAGCGCACCCGTCTGCCCGCAGGGACCACGAGTGTCGGTCGATGCGCCTAGGGTTGGGGCCCTATGAACGAGCAGACCACGCAACCCGCCCTGACCGACCTGCCCGCGCCCGCAGCGCGCCAGCGCAGCCGCGCGGCCGAGCTCCTGGCCGGGCTGAACGACCCGCAGCGGGAAGCGGTGCTCCACCGGGGGTCACCCCTGTTGGTCGTCGCGGGTGCCGGGTCCGGCAAGACGCGGGTGTTGACCCGCCGCATCGCCCATCTGGTGTCCGAGCGGGGTGCCCACCCCGGATCGATCCTGGCGATCACCTTCACCAACAAGGCTGCCGCCGAGATGCGCCATCGGGTGGCCGAGATCATCGGCAATCGCGCCCGGATCATGTGGGTCTCGACCTTCCACTCTGCCTGTGTCCGCATCCTGCGGGCCGAAATCCACCGTTTTGGGTACGCCCGGCAGTTCTCCATCTATGACGATGCCGACGCCAAGCGGCTCATGCAGATGGTGTGCTCCGAGCTCGGGCTCGACCCCAAGAAGCATCCGGTGCGCCAAGTCCTCAACTGGGTCTCCAACGCCAAGAACGATCTGGTCGACCACGAATCGGCCGGCGATCGGGCGGCGCCGGGGCAGGAGCTCTATGCCTCGGCCTATGGCGACTATCAGCGCCGGCTGCGGGCCGCGAACGCCCTGGACTTCGACGATCTGATCATGCTGACCGTGCACCTGTTCCAGGCCTTCCCCGAGGTGCGGGAGCACTATCGGCGCCGGTTCCGCCATGTCCTCGTCGACGAATACCAGGACACCAACCATGCCCAATATGCGCTGATCCGCGAGCTCTGTGGGGTGCCGGAGGTGGCGACCCCGGAGCAGGTTGAACCGCCGGAGCTCATGGTCGTCGGTGATTCCGATCAGTCGATCTATGCGTTCCGGGGTGCGACGATCCGCAACATCCTGGACTTCGCGACCGACTTCCCCGGGGCGCGAACGGTGCTGCTGGAGCAGAACTACCGTTCGACTCAGACCGTGCTGTCGGCGGCGAATGCGGTGATCTCGCACAACTCCGGTCGTCCGGCCAAGAACCTGTGGTCCGCGGCGGGGGATGGGGATCGGATCGTCGGTTATGTCGCCGACACCGAACAGGACGAGGCCCAGTTCGTCGCCGGGGAGATCCTGGATCTGCAGACCGCCGGCACGAGCCGCCTTGGCGATACTGCGGTCTTCTATCGCACGAACGCGCAGTCCCGGGCGTTCGAGGAGGTCTTCATCCGCCGAGGTGTGGCGTACAAGGTGGTCGGTGGCGTCCGGTTCTATGAACGCAAGGAAGTGCGGGATCTGATCGCCTATCTCCGGGCGATCGCCAACCGCGCCGACGAGGTGTCGGTCCGCCGCATCATCAACACCCCTAAGCGCGGCATCGGAGACCGGGCGGTGGAGGCCATCGAAGCGCTGGCCCAACGACTCGACATCAGTTTCGGTGACGCGATCCGGCGGGCGGCGGAGTCTGGTCTCGCGGCGGCCTCCGTCCGACGGCTGCAGGGGTTCGCCGACCTCATGGATGCCCATGAGCAACTGGTCGCCGACGGCGCACCCGCCCACGAGATCGTTGCGTCAATCCTTGAGGCTTCGGGCTATCTGGCGGAGCTCGAGGCCTCCACGGATCCGCAGGATCAGACCCGGGTGGAGAACTTGGCTGAGTTCCTGGCCGTGGCCGAGGAGTTCGTCACGACCGCGTCGGCGGTGACTCTCGACGAGGCAGAACAGGGGTTCGACTTAGCGGGCAGTGACGGCGCCCTGCTGGGGGCCCCGGAGCCGGACCCTTCGCTCGCCGCCTTCCTGGAACGCATTGCCCTGGTTGCAGATGCCGACCAGTTGGGCTCTGCAGACCCGGACGCCGAGGGCGTGGTCACACTCATGACGCTGCACACCGCGAAGGGGCTTGAGTTCGACACCGTGTTCCTCACCGGCTGTGAGGACGGGATCCTGCCCCATCAGCGCACCCTGACCGAGGTCGACCAGCTGGCCGAGGAGCGGCGCCTCACCTATGTGGGGATCACCCGGGCACGCAAACGCCTCTACCTGACACGCGCTGTGAGCCGGTCCGCGTGGGGTGCCCCCCAGCACAATCCGCCCAGTCGGTTCCTTACCGAGATCCCGGAACATCTGCTCGACTGGCGTCGGCTCGGCTCAGCACAGACCACTTGGCGCAACACCAGCGCCACTGCCCGCTATCGGGAGCGGAACATCCGGGAAGGCTTCGGCACTCGCATCGACACCGTGCCGGTCAAACGGTCGGTCCCGGACCTCGTGGTGGGAGACCGCGTGCTGCACAACACGTTCGGCCTGGGCGCGGTGACCGCCCTGCATGGTCAGGGCCCGAAGGCGATGGCCGACGTGGACTTCGGCTCCTCAGGAGTGAAACGGCTGGCGTTGCAGTTCGCCCCCCTGGAAAAGCTTTAACTCCACGCGAGGAAGCCCGGAAACGACGAGGAGCCCCAGTCATGTGGACTGGGGCTCCTCTGTCATGTCGTGAGGGAAATCACATGCGGACACCCTGGGTCAGCAGCCAGCGATAGGGGTCGGAGGTCGAATAGGGGTTCGACGTCGACGCACCCACCGGGTAGTACTCGAAGTGGAGGTGCGGGCCGAAGGTCCGGCCGGTCATGCCGACATAGCCGATCAGCTGACCGGCAGTGACGGTCTGGCCGGGGCGCACGGTCGCGGAGGCCATGTGCGCATAGAGCGTGGAGCCGTTGGCGTGCTGGATGATGACGTGCACACCCGCCCAGCCACCGCCGTTCGGGGAGACCACGACGCCGTTCGCGGCCGCGTGGATCGGAGTGCCGATCGGGGCGCCGAGGTCCTGACCGGTGTGATAGCGGGACCACGCACCGACCGCGCCCCAGCGGGCGCCGACGGTATAGCGGCCGGCCGGCAGCGGGGAGGCTGCAGCGCCGGAAGCGATCGGGGTGCCGGGAGCACCGATCTGGAAGTCCGTCGGGGTGTTGACCGGGGCGCTGCCCTGGAGGGTCCCGCCGATGGCTTCCTGCTGCTGGCGGACCGCTTCGTCGGCCTTGCGGCGTTCCTCGGCCAGCCGATCCTGCTCACGCTGGGTGGCGGCAGCGGCGTTCTCGAGGGTGTTGTTGCGGGCCTGGTTCAGCGCCTGGTCAGAGGTCGAGGTGGCCTTCTCGCCGGTGGCCTCGAGAGACTGCCCGCGCTCCTTGGCGATCTGGTCGGAGACCGCGCGGTCGATCTCGTTGCGGACCGCGTTGCGGCTGACGCCGTCGGCGCTGCGGCCGAAGGAATCCAGCTGGCCCTGGCTTGCGGCCTGTTCCTGCGCGTTGCGGAACTCGTTGATGGCGGCCTGTTCCTCGGCGATCCGCTTGGAATCCTCAGCGGGGATGGCCTGGGAGAAATCCTGGCTGCCCTGGACCGCGGTGCTGGTCCGGGTGGTTTCGGTTGCCTGGGCGGAGGCAGTCAGCGCGACGGAACCTGCGACGGCCAAACCGAGGCCGGAGATTGCCAGTGCGGCGAGACCGTGGGCGACAAGGCCCTTGACGCTGAGGTCTTCGTCGATGGTGGCGCTGTTGCCTGACAGGATGTCAGTGTTGTCCTCGACACCCAGGGCCCGGCGGGCCTTGGCTTTGCCGAACAAGCGCTTCGACACGTGTGAACTCCTAGTGCTTGCGATCGGCGGTTCGCTGCCGAATCGCCCTAACGAAGATAACGGATGGGTAACCCGATTCCAAACCGAGTCAGGCCTGAACCTGAAACCCTCTCAGGTTCTTTCGTTACACAATTAGGGTCGCAAACTTTCGTCGCAGTATCACCTGATGTGCCGCGCCTTGGCATCTTGCGGACGCAATTAATCCATCTTGTGGACACCCCCCATGTTCTCTCGCCCTCCATTTTTAGGGCCCGAAAACCGGTTGGGGCGGCTAGGCTGGGAGGCCCCCGTCGCCCTGCGGACCACTGTCGGTGAGCGTGCGGCGGGAGAGCGCGAACGGTCAGCGGTGACCGGCGAAGGGAGCGGTGCAATGGACAGCATGTCAATGCCCCCGATTCGTGTGGTTGTGGCCAAACCGGGTCTGGACGGTCATGACCGGGGCGTGAAGCTCGTGGCTCGGGCATTGCGTGACGCGGGGATGGAGGTCGTCTATACCGGGCTGCATCAAACCCCTGAGCAGATCGTCTCGACGGCTCTCGCCGAGGATGCGGACGCGATCGGCCTGTCGGTCCTGTCCGGGGCGCACATGACCTTGTTCGCCCGCGTGCTCGAGCTTCTGGCAGACGCCCATGCGCAGGACATCGTGGTGTTCGGTGGCGGGATCATCCCCGAGGAGGACCGTGCGCCGCTGGCTGACCTCGGGGTGGCCCAGGTGTTCACCCCTGGTGCCACGATGGCCGAGATCGTGGCGTGGACCCGCGCCCACGTGCGGCCGTCAGCTGTGGCCTGAGTCACTCGAGAGCGGGGCCTCAGCGCCAAGCGCTGGGTGATTCCGGGGTTTTGCTGTCCGGAGGGGTACAGGTTCCCTTGCTTTTTGGGTGTCTTGTGTGCGGGTCCGCTACTGTCACGTCGTGGGCGCAAGCGTCGCGCCTGCTCGCCCACTGGGCG
>JAUNUL010000237.1 GCA_030538175.1 Propionibacteriaceae bacterium
TCGTCGGCCCCGTCCCCGTCCGGATCGACGGTGGGGCCCGGCGTCACCCGAGGCGGCTCGGTCCCGGGCTGGACAGACATGGCTCCAAGCACTGGCAGTCGCTGATTCACGTCAGGACCGCCAGTGGCATCGAGATCGTCGCGACTGGCCATGATGCTCCCAGCCTCACATGGACGAGGCCACCGGCCAACCGGGAACTCCCTGGACCACCCCTGATTGCCCCGGCCGCCTTTCAGCCCGGACCCTGGGGCACGGACCTCGTGAGCCCGCACCTCTCTCGGGCACCAATGGGGGACACCCCCGATGGCGCGCAGCCCGCCAGCGGGGAAGGATGGAGGCCATGGAGCCCCTGACCGAGTTGCGCCGCAACACCACGGACCGGCGCGTTGCTGGCGTGTGCGTCATGCTCGCTGACCGGTGGCGTGTCGATCCGATGCTGGTCCGCGTCGCCGCGGTGCTCCTGGCCCTGTCCAGCGGTCTCGGCCTCGTGGTGTACGCCGCAGCATGGGCCATGATCCCACCCGAGGGTGCGGATCGCGCGCCGATCGATTCGGTCCTGCCGGGCGTACGCAAGCTTGGCCTCAAGGCCGGCATCGCGCTGTTGATCATCGCGATCCTGTTCTTCGCCAGTCTCGTCGGGCAGGTTGTCCCCTTTGGTTTCGGCCCCGCCCTGGTGATCGGCGCGGTGTGGTATCTCGGGTGGTATCGCCCCGAACGGCGCCGCCGTGACGCGTTGCCCAAACCCGCCGCACCGCCCCGCCTCGCCGACCGCCCCTTCACTGAACAGACCCCGTTCACCGAAGCAGCCAGCGCATGGCAGCAGCGCATGCAGGCCTACCTCGCACTGCAAGCCGGTCCGGCCCATCCGGCCCCACCCACCACCACGGATCGGGATCCGGGCTATTCGCTGCCGGCGTACTTGGCGCACCCCGATCCGGTCGGCCTCTATCAGACCGCACCCGAGCCACCCCCTGCCCCGTTGCAGGCGGCACCGAGCACCCAGCCGACCAGGGACACCGTGTCAGCTGCGGATTCTGCTGGGGACACAGAGACGACGGGGGCCACGCCCGCGCCGGTCAAGCCCGTGCGACGCCGGACCTGGCGCATCCAGCTGATCGGCTGGGCGGTCGCGCTCATCGCGTTCGGTGCCGTCGCCTGGGTGGACCAAAGCAGAGATCTGCCCCTGTACGCCTACCTCGCGGCCCTGCTGTTGGCCGTCGGGTTCACCATGGTCCTCGGCGCCTGGTTCGGTCGCCCGCGTGGTCTCGTTGTCGCAGGCGCCCTGCTCGGCATTCTGATCGGGGGTGCTGCGGCGCCGCTGCCGGAGACCCCTGTCACGACTGCGAGCTATGCCACCGTGGCCGACTTGCCGAGCCGGGAGATCCATCCCAACGGTGAACGCATCGTGGACCTGTCGACGATCGCCCTCAATTCCGATGCGCAATATGACACCGGCATCGACCTGGGCAAGCTGACGATCATCGTCCCCGCTGATGCCAACGTCCATGTCGTGTGGGCGGTCGAAGCAGGCGACGCTCGCGTGCTCGACTTGCATCTGAGTCAGGGGTTCGACCTTGACGGCAGCACCGTCAGTCACGGCCCGAACCCCACCGGCCCCACCCTGACGATCCGGGCCCAGGTCGGGCTCGGACAACTGGAGGTGAAACGATGAGACCACAAACAGCGCGACGCTCCCCCAACCTGTTTTCCCTGCTCGCCGGCCTCCTGTTCACTGCCTTTGCCGTCGGCGCGCTCGTTGCGGCCATCGGCGGAAACGCTGATCCCCGTGTGTGGAGCGTGGCACTGCCCGTGTTCCTGATCGCACTCGGTGTGATCGGGCTGTTGTTGGCCCGACGCCCTTGAACCTGTCCGTCCATCCGTCCCCCGAAAGGAACCCGCGATGAACAAGAAGCTCGAACGATCCACTACCGACAAGATGCTCGGCGGCGTCTGCGGCGGTCTCGCCGACTATCTCGGTGTTGACGCCACCATCGTGCGCATCATCACCGCGGCCATCGTGCTGTTCACCGGCGTTGGCCCGATTGCGTACATCCTCGCCTGGGTGCTGATCCCGGCAGCCAGCGGCAAGGCGATCGCCGGCGACTGGACGCAGAAGGCGACCGATTGGTACAACACCCAGCAGTCCAAGAAGCAGGGTGGCACGCCGTATGGCCAGTCGCCCAGCAACGTCTATAACCCCGACGACCTGCGCTGAGGCAAGAACACGTCAGCCCCCTGCTCCGACCAGGTCGGCAGAGGGCTGACAGACACAGCTGAGCGTCCCGACCAACCCGGTCGGGGCGCTCAACTCATTCCCACTCGATGGTGCCCGGCGGCTTGGAGGTGACGTCCAAGACGACCCGGTTGATGTCGCGGACCTCGTTGGTGATCCGCGTGGAGATGCGTTCGAGAAGCTCGAAGGGCAGCCGGCTCCAGTCGGCCGTCATCGCATCCTCACTGGACACTGGGCGCAGCACAACGGGGTGACCATAGGTGCGGCCATCCCCCTGGACACCCACCGAGCGGACGTCGGCGAGCAGCACGACCGGGAACTGCCAGACATCACGGTCCAGGCCTGCCCGGGTCAGCTCTTCGCGGGCGATCGCGTCGGCCTCACGCAGCAGGTCCAGCCGATCCTTGGTGACCTCGCCGATGATCCGGATGGCCAGCCCGGGGCCCGGGAACGGGTGGCGCCACACCATCTCGGCGGGCAGACCGAGCTCCTCGCCCACGGCCCGCACCTCGTCCTTGAACAGGGTTCGCAATGGCTCGATCAGCGTGAACTGCAGGTCATCGGGGAGCCCACCGACATTGTGGTGGGACTTGATGTTGGCCGTGCCTTCGCCGCCGCCGGACTCCACAACGTCGGGATAGAGCGTGCCCTGGACGAGGAAGTCGACTCCCTCGTGCTCCGCGACCTCGCGGGCCGCAGCCTCGAACGTGCGGATGAACTCCCGACCGATGATCTTGCGCTTGGTCTCCGGATCAGTCACGCCAGCGAGATGACCGAGGAACTGATCGGCGACTTCCTTGACGAGCAGACGCACGCCGGTGGCTGCCACGAAGTCCTGCTCGACCTGCTCGGCTTCTCCCTTGCGCAGCAGGCCGTGATCGACGAAGACGCACGTGAGTTGGTCCCCGATCGCCCGATGCACCAGAGCCGCCGCGACGGCGGAATCGACGCCACCGGACAGGCCGCAGAGCACGTGCTTGTCGCCCACCTGCTCGCGGATGGATGCGACGGAATCCTCGACGATGTTCGCGGGCGTCCAGTCAGCACTCAGTCCAGCGATGCCGAACAGGAACGCCTCCAGCGCCTCTTGCCCGTATTCGCTGTGCCCGACCTCCGGATGCCACTGCATCCCGGCCAGGCGTCGGTCGACGTCCTCGAAGGCGGCGACCGGTGCCCCATCGCTGCCGGCCAGGACGGTGAATCCCTCGGGGGCAGCGGCGACCGCGTCCCCATGGCTCATCCAGACCTTCAACTCCGTCGGCGCGGACGCCAGCAGCGTGCCCGCCTCCGTCACGCGGGCCGGCGTACGCCCGAACTCCGACAGGCCGGTCTTCTCGACCCGACCGCCCAACGCCTGCGCCATCGCCTGGAAGCCATAGCAGATGCCGAACACCGGCACCCCAGCGCTGAACAGGGCCGGATCGACGCGCGGGGCACCATCGGAATAGACCGAGGCCGGGCCACCGGACAGGATCACCGCGGCCGGCTTGCGGGCCAGGATGTCGGCAACGGAAGCGGTGGACGGCATGATCTCCGAAAAGACCCGCGCCTCGCGGACGCGGCGGGCGATCAACTGGGCGTACTGGGCACCGAAGTCGATGACGATCACACGGTCGTGATCGGTCACCGCTTCTGCGGCGAGGTCGGACATGCAGCGCAGTCTAGGGCGCTCACTGTGCCGCCCGGTGACCTGTGCGCAGATCGATCACGAAACCCACGTCGCCGTGGCGAACCGTCCACCGAGGGTCGTTCTCGCCGACCGTGACCCAGGGACTCGCGATGCGTTCGGTGAAGCGCTGATCGACCTCGTGCTCGTCCTGGGTCAGCGGTCCGTTGGTGGCATAGGTGAGGATCCCCTCCCCCGGTGAGTGATAGCGGACGACATAGCCGCGGGGTACGCCGCCGACCGTGCCCAGGTCCACGATGTTGACCTCGGCCTGTTCGACCGCCTCGACGAAGCTGTCGAAGTCGCCCCAGTGGTCCTTGGTGCCGACTTCGGCGATCCAGACATTGCCCGCCCCGCCCTCAGCCAACAGGTCATAGGGCTGGTTGAGGCCGGCCGGATTGGGGCGTGGGACCGCCCAGCGGGTCGGGCGGTGGGACCACAGGGCGACATAGCCGTCACCTTTGCGGGCAACGGTCCACGCGCCGACGCTGCGTACCTCATCGAAATGCTGCTGCGGGAAGAACGCATGGGTGAACGGCTGATAGTTCGCGTTCGGATCCTGGTTGCCTGCTGCCGGGAATTGCGGGGCATAGATGTTGATCGCGACGCTGCCGACCTGGCCGGTGCGCGGCATGCTCGCCGACCCGTTCCAATAGAGGTCGTCGTCCGCCCAGCGACCGCGGTCGACGTTGCCGGGATGCGTGGTGAAGACCACCGCGTCGGCGCCGAGCGTGGCCTGCCAGGCGTGGTACTGCCGGCCCAGACACCCGGGCCGATAGTCCTGCACGCTCGACAACGCGACGTGCTGGGCGCGCCAGGTGACCGTGTGCGCCTCACTCAACAGGCCCGCGTTGATCTGACAGCCAAGGGCGAAGGACACATGCTGGGCCCCTTCAGCGGTCGAAGTGCCGGGCTGGCGCAGCAACGGCGCCACCGGGGCGAACAGGTCTCCCCGCCAGAGCTCGTGATCCCGGATTGCCTGCATCG
>JAUNUL010000238.1 GCA_030538175.1 Propionibacteriaceae bacterium
TATCGGCTCCGCGGTGATGAGGGTGACGGTGGTCTGAGCGGCGACGAGGTCGACGACATCGACCTGGACTCCGATCTCGACCAGAGCGTCACCGTCGTCGAGTGGGGTGCAGGCGTGGCCGAACAACTGTCGGATGACCGGCTCGAGATCGAGATCCGCCGCTCCGATGACCCCGCCGATGATGCTCGCCAGGTTGTCCTGCGGCCGGTGGGCACCCGGTGGGCAGCCGTTGATCTGGCGACGCTTCGGACAATCACCGACCTCCCCACGAACGGAGACACACGATGACGCTCGTCCTGGCCGTGGATACTTCGGCCGATGTCCGGGTCGGGGTGGCCCGCGACGGTGAGGTGCTGGCCCGCCGGCATGTCGCTGATACCCGCGCCCACCTTGAAAGCCTCGTGCCGTTGATCCGGGAAGCGCTCGCGGACGCCGGCGTCGGCGTACCCGATCTCGACCTCATCACCGTCGGCCTCGGCCCGGGACCGTTCACGGGCTTGCGGGTCGGGATCGCCGCCGCGCAGATGCTGGCCGCGGTTCGCGATCTGCCGCTGCATGGCGTTTGTAGCCTTGACGTGGTTGCGGCGGCGGCCGGTCGCGAGGATGAGTACGTCGTTGCCTCCGATGCCCGGCGCAAGGAGCTGTATTGGGCGCGCTATCGCGGCGCCGAACGTCTGGATGGTCCCCACGTGTCCGCCCCTGAGGAGCTGCCGGGGTTGCCGGTGATCGGCCCCGGGGTGGGGGCGTACGCCGACCGGCTCGGCGACCGGCCCCGGCCGGACGGGCCGACTGAGATCGACGCCGGGTTGATGGCTGCGCTCGGGACAGCACTGCCGTCCGCGGGCGCCCAGCCGCTGTATCTGCGCCGCCCTGACGCGGCTGAGCCGACCAAGCGGAAGTCGACCCTGGTCCGCCGACCGGTGCGGCGACGATGAGCGTACGCCGGGCCGCCGACACGGACCTCGACGCGATCCTCGCGCTCGAGGAGCAGGGCTTCGCCGCCCGCGAGCGCTGGAGCCGCGATTCCTGGGCCGGCGAACTCGATGCCGACAACCGCACGGTCCTGGTCGGCGAGGTCGACGGGGCGATCTGTGGGGTGATCACCGTCCAGCAGGTCGGTGGTGTGGCGGAACTGAACCGGATCGTTGTCGACGAGGCACGCTGGCGAACAGGCTTGGGTCGCGTGTTGCTGCAGGCCGGTATCGCGGCCGCCGATGAGGAGGAGGCGGAGGAGATGTTGTTGGAAGTACGCCACGACAACGCCCCCGCGCTGGCCCTCTATGCCGCGTTCGGGTTCACCGAGATCGCGCGGCGGAACAACTACTACGGCGACGGGGTTGATGCCGTTGTCATGCGAGTCGAGCTGGAGGATGACGATGACAGCGACGGTTGAAACGAACGCGGCACCGCTGATCCTGGGTGTCGAATCATCGTGTGACGAGACCGGTTTCGCCCTCGTCCGCGGGCGGGAGCTGCTCGCCAACGAGGTGGCCTCGTCGGTGGAGCGGCATGCGCGATTCGGGGGTGTTGTCCCCGAGGTGGCCAGCCGGGCACACCTGGAGGCGCTCGTCCCCACGCTTGAGCGGGCCTGCGCGGCCGCGGATGTCGAGTTGGCTGACATCGACGCGATCGCCGTGACTGCGGGCCCCGGGCTCATGGGCGCACTCGTCGTCGGGGTCTCGGCTGCGAAGGCGCTCGCGCTCGCGCTCGACAAGCCGCTCTATGGGGTGAACCACCTCGCCGCCCATGTCGCGGTGGACCTGCTGGACTCCGGAGACCTGCCGCTGCCGGCGGTTGCGCTGCTGGTCTCGGGCGGACACACGTCGTTGTTGAAGGTCGACCACCTCACCGACTCGATCACCCAGCTCGGGGAGACGATCGACGATGCGGCAGGGGAGGCGTACGACAAGGTCGCCAGACTCCTGGGGCTCGGCTATCCGGGTGGGCCGATCATCGACAAGCTCGCCGCCGACGGCGATCCGAAGGCCATTCGTTTTCCCCGGGGTCTGACCGCGCGCCACGATCTCGTGAAGCACCGGTTCGATTTTTCGTTCTCCGGGCTCAAGACGGCGGTGGCCCGCTGGGTGGAGACGGCGGAACTGGAAGGTCGGGAGATCCCGGTCGCCGATGTCTGTGCTTCGTTCCAGGAGGCCGTCTGCGACGTGCTGTCGGCGAAGGCCGTGGATGCGTGCCTCGAACACGGGGTCTCGACGTTGCTGCTCGGTGGCGGTGTCGCAGCCAATTCGCGACTGCGGTCTTTGTTGGCGCAGCGGTGTGCCGAACACGGCATCGAGTTGCGGCGTCCGCGGCCGGGGCTGTGCACCGACAACGGCGCGATGATCGCCGTGCTGGGTGCGGAGCTGGTTGCGGCGGGTCGGCCGGAGTCCGGGTTGGCCTTCGGCGCGGAGTCGGGGCTGCCGGTTTCACGGGTTATCGTGTGAGGTTCGCCTGAAAGGGCAAAATCTGCATCCCATCCCGCCAAGCGTGCGGCCGACTAGGGGTTTTGCCCCGAGCCCGCCAGATGACTGCAGATTATGCCGGTCCTGGAGGTGGTCGATCTCGGCTCACCCGATCCAGGAACTGCCAGATCTCGTTGGGTGCGTGGAGCGTGCTGACCGGGAAATTGTGCCCCTCGTTCTCGACGGCGATCAGTCGGACCGGGTGGTCGCCGGTCCAGTCGGTGATCCGTACGCCCGCCGGGCTGGCCACGGGATGCGGTCCGGTGGCGCGGTTCACGTCCGCGTACCACTGGGCACCGACCGGTGTGGACAACACCGTGCCCCGGCTGCCGCCCGGCCCGGACACCCGCACCTCTCCGCCGGTGAAGGGGTTGACGATGTCCTGGACGCCGGCGATGAACAGCGCCGGCATCGGTGTGGTCTGGTCGCGGCACGTCTGATTGTCGGGTGTGGGCGGATTGGCCGCTACGACGGCGATCGCGCGGATCAGATCGTCGGCCTCGCGACCCATGCGCATGGCCATGTGGCCACCGCTGGAATAGCCGGCGGCGAAGACACGCTCCCGATCGACCGCGCCACTGCCCAGATCGGATTCGAGGCGGTCGACGATCGCGCGGGCGAAACCGACGTCGTCGATGTTCTCGTCCTTTGCGGGCCAACGGCCCTCCCGACGGCATTCGTTCCAGTTGTACTGGTAACCGCTGGGATAGGCGATCACCACGTTGTGTTCTTCAGCGATCAGCTCGAAATACGTGCCCAGCCAGCCCCTGATGCCAAGCGCGTCGTCACCTGAGCCATGGAAGATGAGCAGCACCGCGGCAGGATCGTCGAACCCGGCGGGGACATAGGTCAGCCAGGACCGTTCCCGCCCATCATGAGTCATCGTGTGGGTGCCTCGGACGCCGGCTGCGGCGGTCTGGTCGAGCCCAGGTGGGGTGTTGCGCTCGCGCAGGGGGGCGGGTGCGGCGCACGCGGTGATGAGCGTGCAGGTCAGGGCTGCGAGCAGGAGATGCAGGGGCAGCGGGCGGCGTCTGGCGTCGTCCATGGCGCCATCATTGCAAATCGTTGCCGATCGTCGTCCTGACCGCAGTCAGCATGGTGCGGAGATAGTCGCCGAGGGACCCTTCGGCGCCCTCGGTGTACCAACACTCAATCGCCGTCACCAGGCCCCAGATGAGGCTGGCAACGACGACACGGGCTTCGCTGGGTCCGAAGTCGTGGTGGGGAGAGGCGCGCACCATGGTGGTGAGCTCGTCGATCCAGTGGTCGACGAATGTGAACGATGCGGCACGCAGGGTCGGGTTGTCGAACCACAACTTGGTCCGACGAAGCGTCATCTCTGCGTTTCTGCGGAAATGGTCATGCTCGATGAGCGCCAGAGCCTGATCGGCCACGGCCCAGAGGTGGTTCTCCGCGAGTGCGTCGGACAGAGCGTCGCGGAGCACGTCGTCGTGCTCGTCCAACAGAACCAAGCCCTCCTTGGTCCCGAAGTAGCGATAGATCGTGCTCGGCGACACCTCGGCCGCTTCGGCGATCTGCTCGATCCGCACAGCATCGAAGCCCCAGCGCTCGAACAGGTCGACCGCGATCTCCTGGACGCGATGCATCGTGGCCGCCTTCTTGCGGTCGCGCAGTGATCCGGCCATCGACGCTCCTTGCCCACATTTGACAGTGACTGGCACTTTATCGTGTACAGTCACTGTCATGAGACAGTCACTCTCAAAAGATAGTGAATCGCATATCATTGATGCAGTAGGGCTGGCCAAGCGATTCGGCCGCACGCGGGCACTGGACGGACTCGATCTCCGGGTCGTCGAGGGCGAGGTTCATGGCTTCCTCGGTTCCAACGGCGCAGGCAAATCCACAACCATCCGGGCGATCCTTGGCCAGCTGCGGCTCGACGGGGGCCGGCTCCGGGTCTTCGGCCGTGATCCCCGCCGGGATGCGGTGGCCATCCATGGCGACCTGGCCTATGTGCCCGGCGATACCGTCCTGTGGCCGGGGCTCAGCGGGGGAGAGTGCATCGATCTCCTGGGCCGGTTCTCGCGACGACAGGACCGTCGTCGACGCGACGAACTGATCGACGCGTTCGACTTCGATCCCACCAAACGGGCCCGGACCTATTCGAAGGGCAACCGGCAGAAGGTCGCGCTGATCGCCGCACTGGCTACGCGGGCCAGGCTCTTGTTGCTCGACGAACCGACGTCAGGGCTCGACCCGGTCATGGAGGCGGTGTTCGTCGAGGAGGTGCGCCGAGCCCGTGCCGACGGGGCGACCGTCCTGCTGTCCAGTCACATCCTCGATGAGGTCGAAGCGCTTTGCGATCGCGTGACGATCATCCGAGGTGGTCGAACCGTCAGCTCCGGCACCCTCGACGAACTCCGGGCCCACGCCCACTCGACGATCGAGGCCACCACGGCTGAGCCG
>JAUNUL010000239.1 GCA_030538175.1 Propionibacteriaceae bacterium
CTCGGCGGTCGCCTCGGCGGTCTGCTCGGCGGCCGGGGTACTCGTCTCGTGAGCACCCCCGATGGGGTCAGCGGTGTTGAGGGCATCGTCGGTCATGATGATCGTCCTTTCATTCGGTGGGTCGCGGGGTGCAGTTGCAGCCCTTGTGGGTGTACATCGGGGTATCGGTGGAGAGTTCGGTTCCGTCGGCGAGGCCGGTGCAGACGGGGCAGGCTTCGTCGTTGGTCTCGCGGGTCCAGGTGGTGACTCCGTGCTCCTTCATGCCCCATTGGGTGGCTTGCTGGGCGGCACGGAAGACAGCGGCCCGGACCACGACGCCGAGGGCGGCCGCGGCGTTGGTGCGGAGGCCTCGTTGCACGGTGGGGTTGGTGATCATCTCGGCGGTGAAGGCCTCGTCAGGGGCGGTGAAGGTCATGCCGAGGGGCAGGACCGGGCGACCCCAGAGTCGGGTGAGTTCGGCGGACAGGGCAATATCGGCCAGGCCGACTGCTCCGGTGCGGGCGGTGGTCAGGATCTGGCTGGCGGTGGCGACGAAGTTCTCCTCGTCGATCTCGCCGAGTTGGTAGTGATCCCAGAGATTGACGAGGGCGTCCTCGGCCTGATCCGAGACGCGGGTGAGGGTGTCGGGGTAGTTCACTGGGTTCCTCCCTTGGTGAGCAGCTGGTCGAGGTTGGTGCCGATGGTGTCGAGGGCTTCGGCGCGGCGTGCGGTGCGGATCTCGGCGATCTCGGTCTCGGAATAGCCGAGGCGCTTGAGGGCGTGGGTGATGGGAAGGATCCCGGCTTGCACGAGCTTCACCGCGGCGTCGGCTTCGGCGGCCACGGAGCGGGTTGAGGCGTCGGCCCACACGGGAACGGGATCGAAGGTGTCGGGGTCGCGGCCGGTGTCGGCGGCTAGGACGAGCTGGGCGACCTCGGTCCAGGCCTGTCCGAACTGGCCCTGTCTCGCTTCGGCCTTCGCCGTGAGCGCAGCTTCCGAGGCACGGATCGCGTCGGCGCTGGCGGGGTTCTCACCGGTGATCCCGAGGGCGTGCTCGGGGAGGCCGGAGACGGCGGAGATCTGGCGCATGAGGACGCCGACCGCGGTTTCGTATCCGGACAGGTCCGATCCGGGCAGTTGGCCGAAGCGGCTCTCCGGATCCTCGCTGATCATGGCGCGGTCGCCTTCGGGGATCGGGTTGATCGTGTCGCCGTTGTCGTCCTCGACGAGCTCGATGCCGGTGGCCCATCGGCGCGGCCGGGCGGTGAACTCCGAGGCAACCAACATGTCGGTCGTCACCTTCACGAGCGCGTCGGTCAACGGGATGACGTCGAGCATCTCGCTGATGCCTTCGACGACCAGGCGGTCGCCGTTGCGGAAGTGGACCAGCGGTGGCCGGCCGAAGGGGTTGGCGAGGCGCTCCACGACACGGAAGCCGGTGGTGGCCCCGCGGGTCGGGGAGTGGTGTTTCACGATCTCCTCGGGCCCGTATTCGACGGCCCAGGTGCCGGTGCGGTCTTCCCACCGCTTGACTCCGGCGGTGACTTCCCGGGTGGCGGGATCGTGCGCCACGGCGATCTGGGTGGCGGACTCGACGGTGATCCTCGGGCCCTTGTGATCGGCCCAGGCCAGGACGTAGCAGTCGCCGAGCATCATCGCCTCGCGGTGACAGGTCGCCGACAGCGTTTGCATGCCGTTACGGATCCAGTGCGGCCACACGGCGGGATCGGTGAAGCCGACCACCCGGAGACGTTCGCCGAGGGTGTCGACCAGCAACCGCGGGATATTCACGCTCACGGCCGTGAGTCGGTTGTCGAGGTTCTTCCGGGCGTCCGGGGAGAGGTAGGTCAGCGGTTGGGTGCCGGTGTAGTAACGGACCAGCCGGGAATGGTCGGCGGCCTTGAGGTCGATGAGGGACAACAGGTGATCGAGCATGTTTCTCCTAGCGTGCGAACGAGACCGTTCGGCCCCGCTTCTTGTTGGTGGCGTGCCACACGGCCCGGTCGTGGGCGACGATCGCGGCGACAGCGGCGTCGATCTTCCGAGGACTCATTCGGTTGTCCTTGGTGATGACGTCGCCTTGAGGGGTTCGGGTGGCCTTGGCGTGCGCGACGTGGCGGGCCAGGTCGCGGTGGCCGTCGTGGGTCAAGTGGTGCTCGACAACGGCCTGATAGAACCGATCCGTGGCCGGGCCCATCCGCTGGCGGAATCCGGTGTTGAACTCCACGACGCGCTTCTCGCCGTGCCGTTCACCCCACGCCTCGAGCTCGGACCTCCACCCCCACGGATCGGCCGCGAGCTCGGCCACATCGAAGGTGGCGAAGGCGAGATCGACCGCGGCGTCGACTTCACCGCGAGGAACGCGCCACCGCTGGTCTCCGGGGTTCTCCCAGAGTCCGACGACGAACAGGTGAGGGTGCGGCTCGACGGTCGCGCCGATCAGCGCAGTCGAGTCACCGGAGGCCGATCCGTCGAAGCCGAGACAGATCCGTGTGCCGGGCTCGACGATTCGGGACTTGTCCGCGACGAGATCCCACGCGCCGAAGGGCAACCAGCCCTCCGCCGAGGTCACCCATTGCCCCAGGCGTAGCTGGCGGAAGACAGGCTCCCGGAGGGTCCTGCGAGCAGCGGCGAGACCGTCCTCGGCGAGGAACAACCCCAACGCGGGATTCGCCTCGGCCCACGCCTCCCGGTCGTCGGTCGCACACCCGGCCGGTGCCGACCATTCCCGCAGATAGAACGCCGGGTCCTCACCCGAGCGGCCGTGCTCGACGAGCTTCCACATGATGCTGTCCTGCGACGTCGACGGGGTGGAGATCGCGAGGACCAGGCTCTCCGGCCGTTTGCCGCTCACGGAGGTCACGGCCTCCCACACGGCCTCAGTGACGACGTGCAACTCGTCGACGATCAACAACGACGGATCCCACCCGTGCAGCGCGGACGGATCCGCAGGAAGCGCGATCATCGTGGCGTTGTTGTGCGGGACGACGATCCGGTCCTTGTAGACGTGAGCGCGGTCGGCCAACTCCGGATTCATCTCAATCATGCGCCGGGCCAGATTCAGCGCGATCTTCGCCTGTCGTTCATCGGACGCCACGACCAGGACCTCGGCAGACTCCGGCCCGCAGAACAGTTCTGCGACCGCAAGCGCAGCGGCCCATGCCGTTTTTCCATTGGCCCTCGGCAACGAGATCACCGCGGTCCGGATTCCCTTGGCGAACGCGCCGAGCAGCATCTCTCGTTGGAACGGATGCACCGTGAACGGCCTGCCCGCGCCGACCCCCTTGGTGACCAGGACGTACTCCCGGATGAACCTCAGCCGGCGACGAGCCCGATCCCGCGGCCACCCGGTGAAGTCGAGCGGGTCCACGGTGATCGGGGCCTTCGGACCGGCCTTCAATGCGCCACTCATTGATGAACTTCGATCTGAGAGGGTGACTTTGCCCGCCGACGGGCTCCAGAGACAGGGCCCTTGGGGGTCTCCCCCCGGGTCCGAGCAGCTCCGCGACGCGAATTGCACGAGCGGCAACACACTTCCACGTCGACCAGGCGGATCGGGAGACCTTGCGCTTTCCGTTCCCATGCCGAAGGAAGATGATCCGTTGTGAGATCCGATGTTGCACCGCAGTCGATGCACCACGGTTGCAGGCGGCGTGCGCGACGGCTCAGCCGATCCCACGCGGCGTCATAGCCGACCTCACGCGACGGACGCGACGACGATGGCTGATGCTCCGAGCAGTAGGTCTCGGGCGTGGGCTCACCACACGTTGGGCAGGTCCTCAACATGCGTCCTCTCCTTCCTGATCACACGATGGATGGGTCGTTGCGCCTTCGTCCGCGAGGACGGTCGGCAAGGGGAAACCGCACACAAGACACGGCGGAGGTGGTGTCCCATCTGTCCCATGTGTCCCATTGCCGGGATCGTCCTCGTCGAATGGGACACTTGGGACACTTGTGACACGGGGTTTGTACAGCCCTCGCGTCGGTCGGGTGATCCGTCCGGCGTCGAGGAGGCGGCTCAGATAACGACGGGCGTCCGGCAGATTCAGCCCCTCCCCCACCTGCGAAGGGGATACCCCCTCCGGGTGTTTGGCCACGAAGGTCAGCACTTCGGCCGCCCGGTCGCCGAGGCCATGGGTGGCCTTCGTATCGGCGGCCATCTTGGCGGCCTCCTCCAGGCCTCCCGCGGGAACGGTCCAGTGCCCACCGTTCAGGGTCATGGCGTACTCGCGTTCCTCGACGTCACGGCCGGTCACCTTGAGGAGTCCGGTCTCCTCGGTCCGCTGACGGCTGAGGACAAGGATCGAGTCGGCCGCTCCCGCGATTCCGTTCGTTCCGGAGACCGCATCAACGAAGTCGCTCGACTCGGCTTTCCTGTCGTGGTGCAGTGCGAGCAGCGCCATGCCGGCTCGACGATCACAGAGACGCTTGAGCCCTCCGGCGACTCGGTAGTCGCGCTGATAGTCGGTCTCCCCCGGCAGACTCCTCGGCATGGCCTTGCCGAGGGTGTCGAGGATGACGAGCGGATCGACGAAGTTGTTGATCTGGTCGAGCCATTCGGCGATGGTGTCGAGAACCTGTCCGTGTTCGATCTCCGTCAGATAGTTCAGGAGCTCGGGGATCGGGTCCTCACCGAGGAGCTCCCGGGCTCGATGTTGAAGTCGACGATCTCCGTCTTCGAGGGCGAGCAGGAGGACCGGCCGGGCCGGGCCCACGGTGACACCCCCGAGGGCCCGGCCACCCGACGCCACCGCGAGGGCGACGTCGAGTGACAACCAGGACTTGCCGATCTTCGGCCCGCCGATGAGCAGGGACATGCCTTCCGGCAGGATCCCCGGGACGAACCAGGTCATGGGCGGGAACGTCTGCGCGTCCAGCCATGCCCCGTT
>JAUNUL010000240.1:0-3665 GCA_030538175.1 Propionibacteriaceae bacterium
ACGACGAGCCGCTGACGACGGTCTGGAGCCGTCGGCCAGTGCCGTCGCCGGGGAGGATCAGCTGTTGAAGCGGTTCTGGGCTGCCGCGAGACCTTCGCGTACGACGACTTCGACGGCGTCCGCTGCTCGCCCGATCTCGATCTCGAGGTCGACCCGCTCGCTGGCTGCGAAGTTGCTGAGGACATAGTCCGCAGGCTCCTGCCGACCGGGCGGGCGCCCGATACCGATGCGGGCACGGTGATAGTCCCCCGTGCCCAGGGACTTGCGGATCGAGCGCAGGCCGTTGTGGCCGTTGTCGCCGCCACCGAACTTGAGGCGCAATTGTCCCAGGTCCAGGTCGAGTTCGTCGTGAAGGACGAGCAGATGGTCCGGCTGGCTGCCGTGGTACGCCAACAACCGCGCGACCGGACCACCCGACTCGTTCATATAGGTCCGGGGTTTGACCAGGACCACACGGGCGGCATCCGCCCCGACACCGCCGATGCCGCCGGCGGTGACCCGGGACTCACACACCTCGGCGCGCATCCCCTTGGCCACGACCAGCGGGCTGCTGGCCCGGCGGGCCAGCTCGTCGATCACCATGTGTCCGACGTTGTGTCGGTGCTGGGCATAGGTCGGGCCCGGATTCCCGAGCCCGACCACCAACCATGTGCCATCAGGCAATGATCAGCCCTCTTCGCCGCTCTCGTCGGCAGCCTCGGCCGGCTCGGCACCTTCGGTGTCGTCAGCCAGATCGGCTTCGAGCTGCTCTTCGGTGACCTGGTGGGTGATGTTGATGACCAGCAGTTCCTCGTCGCCGTGGATGGTCGCGCCCTCGGGGAGCTTGACGTCCTTGGCCAGGATCTGGCTGCCGGCCTCGAGGCCCTCGATGGAGATCTCGATGGACTCGGGGATATCGGTGGCCTCGACCTCGATCGAGACGGTCTGCGCGTCGACCATGACGACGGTCTCCGGCGCGGCATCGCCAACGACGGTGACCGGGACCTCGACGACGACCTTCTCGCCACGACGAACGATGAGCAGGTCGACGTGCTCGACCGAGCCACGGATGGCGTCGCGCTGGATCTGCTTCACCAGGGCCAGCTGGGTGTCACCGTCGGTGACGATCTCCAGCAGGGCGTTGGAGATGCGCAGCGCAAGCGCAGTCTGGTGACCGGGCAGCGACAGGTGGATGGGGTCGGCACCGTGGCCGTACATCACCGCGGGAACATTGCCGTCACGACGCATCCGGCGGGAAGCACCCTTGCCGAACTCGGTGCGGACAGTGGCATTCAATGTGGCATCAGCCATGAGTTTCACTCCTCTTCAACGGGCATGACACGGACGAGGAGGTTTCCAGTCGATCACGGACCAGCGGTCCCTCGCCAAGACAGTCGGCGAGTCTAGCCCAGCGCCGGTCGTCAGGGCAATCAGCTGGCCTCTTCCAGGCAGTAGGTCCGGGCCGGCGTCGGGAATTCCATGGGTCGCGTACGCCCCGTGCAGCGCTCGGGCTCGTCGACCTCGTGGACCTGCACGACGCGGAACAGTGCCTCGGGGCCACAGGCCACCACGTCGTAGCCGTGGGTTTCGGGGTTGTCGGCGAGACACCAGGCGACGGAGAAGTTGGGCACCAGACAGGCCGAATAGGTCCGTGGACGGTCCTCGGGGTTCTGGACGCCGGTGGTGAAGTAGTCCAGATAGAAGGCATTGGGGCAGGTCTGGGCACCCGGGCTGATCATGGCGATCTGATAGGTGATGGGCGCTGGCAGGGTGCTCAGATCCACGTCATCGCAGGCCACCTTGGCGTGCACGAGCTCCGCCGAGGCGAGGGGCGTGCCTGCGCTGCCCCGGTCCAGCACCGACAGAGCGATGCAATCCCCGGGTTGGAGCTCGGCGAACGTCCGACTGCTCTTGGTGCCGCCGAACCACGACATCACCCCGGGGATGAGCGCCAGCATGATCAGCACCAGCCCGACCACCAGGCCCCAGACCCGGGACCTGGCACCGCGGGGCCGGTCGCGTCGCCGCGCCCCTCCCCCCGGAGCCCCTGTCCCCTCCTGCGTTGACACGCCCGCGCTGGCTCCGACTAGCTCTGGCCGTTGAACAGCGAGGTGACCGAGCCGTCCTCGAAGACCTCGTGGATGGCTCGGGCAATCAGCGGTGCGATGGACAGCACCGTCAGCTTGTCGATCTGCAGGTCTTCAGCGATCGGCAGGCTGTTGGTCACGATGACCTCTTCGAAGGCAGAGTCGTTGAGGCGTTGCGCTGCCGGACCCGACAGGATCGGGTGGGTCGTGGCCGCGATGACCTTGGCTGCACCGTGGGCTTTGAGGGCCTCGGCAGCCTGGCAGATCGTGCCCGCGGTGTCGATCATGTCGTCGATCAGCAGGCAGACCTTGCCGTCGACGTCACCGACGACTTCGTGCACGGCCACCTGGTTCGCCAGATTGGGATCCCGGCGCTTGTGGATGATCGCCAGCGGCGCGTCGAGTCGGTCGGTCCACAGGTCCGCGAGGCGTACGCGGCCGGCGTCCGGGGAGACCACCACGATCTCCTCGTCACCGTATTTGTCGACCACATAGTCGCTGAGCACCGGCAACGCCCACAGGTGGTCCACCGGGCCATCGAAAAAGCCCTGGATCTGCGCCGCGTGCAGGTCGACGGACATGAGCCGATGCGCACCGGCGGCCGCGTACAGATCCGCGATCAGGCGCGCCGAGATCGGCTCGCGACCGAGATGCTTCTTGTCCTGGCGGGCGTACGGATAGAACGGTACGACGACGGTGATCCGATCGGCCGAGGCACGCTTGAGGGCGTCGACCATGATCAGCTGTTCCATCAGCCACTCGTTGACCGGCGCCGGATGGGACTGGATCACGAAGGCGTGGCAGCCGCGCACCGACTCCTCGAAGCGGACATAGATCTCGGAGTTCGCATAGGTGACGGCCTTGGTCGGGGTCAGTTCGACGCCGAGCAGGCTGGCCACTTCCTCGGCCAGAGCGGGGTGCGCCCGGCCGCTGAAGAGCATCAGGTGGCTCTCGCGGTTCTTCTTCAGGCCCGTCACTGGGTGCCACCCTGCTGCTTGGCGCGGTCGGCGGCGACATCGTCGTGGGGCTGATAGCCCTCGGCCGCGTTCGCGGCCTTTTCGGCGTTGCTGCCCGGCTTGCGTCGAGTCACCCAACCGGCCGAGTTCTTCTGGCGGCCGCGGGCGACGGCGAGGGTGCCGGGTTCGACGTCCTCGGTGACCGTCGAGCCGGCTGCCACATAGCCGCCGTCACCGATGTCGAGCGGTGCGACGAGCACGGAGTTCGAGCCGACGAACGCACCCTTGCCGACGTGGGTGTGCCACTTGTTGGTGCCGTCATAGTTGGCGAAGATCGTGCCCGCGCCGATGTTGGCATTGGCGTCGATGACGGCATCGCCGGCGTACGACAGGTGCGGGACCTTGGCGCCCTCGCCGATCCGCGCGTTCTTGGTCTCGACGAAGGCGCCGATCTTGCCGCGGGCGCCCAGGACGGTGCCGGGACGCAGATAGGAGAACGGGCCGACGCTTGCTCCCTCACCGATGACGGCGAGGCTGCCGTGCGTGCGCACCACGGTCGCGCCGGGGCCGACCTCGACATCGACCAGCGTGGTGTCGGGACCGATGGTGGCGCCCGCACCGACCGAGGTGGCGCCCTCGAGGT
>JAUNUL010000240.1:3675-4844 GCA_030538175.1 Propionibacteriaceae bacterium
GCCCGGCAGGATGGTGACATCCGCGGCCAGGTCGACGCTGGAGTGGATCCAGGTGCGCTCGGGATCGAGGATCGTGACACCGGCACGCATCCAAGCGCGGCAGATGCGGCGGTTCATCTCTTTGTTCATGTCGGCGAGCTGGACCCGGTCGTTGACGCCTTCGGTCTGCCAGAAGTCGTCGATCTGGTACGCCCCCACCCGACGCCCATCGGAGCGCGCGATGCTCAGGACGTCGGTGAGATAGAGCTCGCCCTGGGCGTTGTCGGCGGTGATCCGTCCCAGCCCGTCGCGCAGGACGTCGGCGTCGAAGACATAGATGCCGGAGTTGATCTCGGTGATCTGGCGGGTTGCCTCGTCGGCATCCTTGTGCTCAACGATCCCGGCAACCAGCCCGTTGTCGTCCCGGACGATCCGGCCATAACCGGTCGGGTCGCTCAACTGCGCGGTCAGCACGGTGATGGCATCCTCGCTGGCCCGGTGTGCCACCACGAGCTCCTGCAGGGTCTCCCCGCTCAGCATCGGCACGTCGCCATAGGTCACGACGATCTCGCCGGTGACCTGGGCCAGATCAACGAGGCCACACTGCACGGCATGACCCGTTCCGTTGGGCTGATCCTGGACCGCGGTCTGGGTGTGCGGCGCGATCTCGTGCAGGTGTGCGGTGACTTGCTCACGCAGGTGGCCGACCACGACCACCAGGTGTTCCGGCTCGAGTGCTGTCGCGGCGTTCACCGCATAGGACAGCATCGAGTGGCCACACACCTCGTGCAGCAGCTTCGAACGGCTGGATTTCATCCGGGTGCCACCGCCGGCAGCCAGCACGATCACTGCGCCAACAGTGTGCTGATCGGTTGCCCCGGCGGGGGTGCTGTGCGTCTCGGACAACGGGGATCTCCCTCGCGGACGTCGCGTGCACGGGCGTGCACTCGTGCTTCAGATATCAGCCGAAAGGGGGCGACCGGTCAGCGCGGACCGGTCCCCCAACGGCACCGCTTCACCCTAGCGCCCCTGACTAGGCCTCGGTCGCAGCAGCCGGAGCGGTGGTCGTCACCGGAGCCTTCTGCTGGGCAGGCGCCTGCGTGGTCACGGGCGCGGGTTGCGGCGCCGGTGCCTGCGTGGTCTGCACCGGGGGCTTCGGCGCGGGAGCCTGCGTGGTCTGCACCGGAGGC
>JAUNUL010000241.1 GCA_030538175.1 Propionibacteriaceae bacterium
CCAGCCGGTGAAGTGCACGTGGACGTGCTGGCCGGCCTTCGCCTCGGCGCCGTCACCGCCGCGAAGCTCCGCCTCGAGTCGCCGACCCAGCTCACGCCGAGTCTCGTCATCGGTCCCGGATTCGTCACGACGCTCCCGGCGCGTACGCCGGCCCTCGCGGTGGTTGTTCTGGTCCTGCCCGGAGCCGTCCGCAGCCCGCTGGGTCTGCTGCTGATCGCCGCGATCAGCGTTCTCCTCGCGGGTCCCGCGATCGGCGCTCTCGGCACGGGCGCCGCGATCGGTCGTGGTCTGCTCCGCCGTGGCCGGCGTACGCTCGGCGCGCTCGGCCGGCTGCTCCGCGGGGCGATCCGCCCGATCCGCGGGGCGCGAACCCGACTGGGCAGTCTTGATGGCATCGATGATCGCGCTCTTGCGCATGGTTGCGGTGCCGCGCAACCCCATGCTGGCAGCGAGCTGCTTGAGCTCGGGCAACAGCATCGCGTCCAGGCCGGAACCCTTGCGACGACGAGCGGAGGAGGTCTCCGGTGCGGTCTCGGCTTCGCTGCCAACCGCGGTGGACGTCGCTTCGGTGGCTTCTGTCACTGGTGTCCTTTCAGTCCAGCCGCGTCATTCCCAATGAACTCGCTCGGCCGGTGCGGACCACATGAACGTGGTGGTGATCCTGATCAGGTCGGAGCCTCGCCAGGCGAAGGCATCCATGGGGGTGATCCCGACGTGCGCTGAGCGATCGATTCGCGGAACACATTGAGGATCGGGCGCCAGACCTGTGCGGCGCGCAAGGAACAGCAGAATGCGTTCCAATGGGCCCCACCATAGCACCGCCCGGGGAGCCGCCCGCAACATTCATCCTGCGAACGCCCGCTCACGAACGAGGTTGTGCCCTCAGCCGATGATGGCGGCAGGACCACCGACAGCCAGGGCGTGCCGTCGGAACCCGGTGGCTTCGCTGCCATCCAACTCTGCGGCTTTCGCGGCGTCGGTGAGGACGAGCACGGTCGGGCCGGCGCCACTGATGACTGCCCCGAATCCGCGGGCTCGCAGCGAACGGACCAGCTCGGTGGTCTGCGGCATCAGTTCGGCCCGATAATCCTGGTGCAACCACTCCCTGGTCGCCGCATGCAACAGCGCCGGTTCCTGGGCGAGGGCGTGGGTGAGCAGTGCCGCCCGGGCTGAGTTCTTGGCCGCCTCAGCGTGCGGGACGGTGGCCGGCAGCGCCTTCCGCGCGGCTTTGGTCGCCACCGGATCGGGGTGGACATAGGCGAACAATCGGACATCCGGGTGGATCCGGCCCGTCGCGGCATGCACGGTCCCGGGCTCCAACTCGTCATCGACCCACGTCAGCACGAAGCCACCGAAGATCGCTGCCGCCACGTTGTCAGGATGACCCTCGACCTTGTTCGCCTGCGTCAGCAGCCACTGCCGATCGACCTCATCCTCCGGACGCGCCAGCGCCCACGCAGCGAGCAGGCCCGCAACGGTCGCCGCGGCCGACGATCCAAGCCCACGCGTATGCGGGATGGTGTTGTGGGCGACCAGGCGTACCCCCGGGGCTGCTGCCCCGAGCGCAGCGAGCCCCTGATCCAGGCAGCGAATCACCAGATGCGACCGGTCGCGGGGCACGAAACCCTCACCCTCGCCGGTGACCTCGACCTGGACCCCTGACCCGAGCACTTCGATGACACAGTCATCGAGCCAGTCGAAGGCCAGCCCCAAACTGTCGAAACCTGGGCCGAGATTGGCCGTGTTGGCGGGCACGCGCAGATGAACCCGGCGCCCCGCCGGGAGCATCTCGCTCACCCCTCGACTCGCATCACCGACAGCACTTCATGGACCTGGGGCAGCTCACCCAACGCCCGCACGGTCGCTGCCAACGCAGCCTCCGGGGCGCTGTGGGTCACCAGTTCGAGGCGTGCCCCCGCGCCGGCGGACCGCGCCGACGCCTCCTGGCGCATCGTCTTCACGGACACCTGATGATCAGCGAAACACGCCGCGATGGTGGCCAGCACACCCGGCTGGTCCACGACCTCCACACTGACGAAATAGCGCGTGATCACGTCGTCCATGCTCATCACGCGGCGATTCGCGTACGCCGATTCACCCGGCCCGGCCGTTCCGCGCACCCGGTTGCGCGCGATGGTGACCAGGTCACCCATGACCGCAGAGGCCGTGGGGTCCCCGCCCGCGCCCGGACCATAGAACATGAGGCGGCCGGCATTCGTGGATTCGACGACCACCGCGTTGTACGCTCCCCCGACCGATGCCAGCGGATGCGAGTTGGGGATCATCGCCGGGTGCGTGCGCACGGAGATGAAGCGCTCCCCGTGCACGACCTCGGAGCGACAGATCGCCAAGGCCTTGACCGTGCAGTCCATCGATTTCGCCGCGGCGATGTCGGAGCTGCTGATCTCGGTGATGCCCTCGCGGTGCACGTCCTCGGCGGTCACCCGACTGTGGAACGCCAAGCCGGCCAGAATGGCGGCCTTAGCGGCGGCATCGAATCCCTCGACGTCGGCGGTCGGATCGGCCTCCGCATAGCCCAACGCCTGCGCCTCTGCCAGCACTTCGTCGAAGCCGGACCCCTCGTTGTGCATCTTGTCGAGGATGAAGTTGGTGGTGCCGTTGACGATGCCCATCACCGTCGTCACGTCATCACCAACCAATGACTCGCGCAGGGGGCGGATGATCGGGATGGCGCCGGCCACCGCAGCCTCGTAATAAAGGTCAAGACCGGCCTTTTCCGCGGTCTCGAACAAGCGTGGGCCGTCCTCGGCCAGCAGCGCCTTGTTGGCGGTCACCACGGATGCGCCGTGTTCGAGGGCGGACAGGATCAGCGTCCTTGCCGGTTCGATGCCGCCGATCACCTCAACCACCAGGTCGACATCCGGGCGGGATACGAGCCCCTCGGCGTCGGTGGTGAACAGCGCCGGGTCGAGCCCCGGGCGATCGATCCCCGTGCGCCGGACCGCGATGCCGGCAATCTCCATGCGGCGCCCCACGCGGGCAGCCAGATCGTCGGCATGGTCGGTGAGCAGCCGGGCCACCGCCGAACCAACGACACCACAGCCGAGCAGGGCCACCCGCAACGGCTCGTCGGCGGTCCGGGGGGCCCCGATGCCGGAGTCGGATGGGCTGAAGTTCATGGGTTCACAATCTCCCTGTCGTGTCGGACACCGTGTGAGGGCCGAATCATTGTCGCGCTTCGCGCGGGTTTGGTCGAACCGGGGTCGACGGCGGTCAGTCAGTCGTGCGGCACATATCCGGCGTCCAGCGCCAGCAGATCGGCCATCGTCTCCCGCCGGATCAAGGTGCGCAGCTCCCCGTCACGGACGGCCACCACGGGCGGCTTCAGCGCGTGGTTGTAATTGTTGGCCATCGACCGGCTGTATGCCCCGGCGCCCGGCACCGCAATCAGGTCGCCGGGAGCGATGTCCGCAGGCAGGAACTCGTCGCGTACCAGAATGTCGCCGGACTCGCAGTGCTTGCCGACCACCCGGCACAGCAGCGGACCCGCCTCGGATCGTCGGGACGCCAGCGTCGCCGAATATTCCGCGCCATAGAGCGCCGGCCGGATATTGTCGCTCATCCCACCATCGACCGAGACATAGCAGCGCTGCATGCCCTGACCGAGATCCACCATCTTGACGGTGCCCACGCGATAGAGCGCCATCCCCGGGGTGCCGCTGATCGCCCGGCCAGGCTCGACCGAGAGCCGCGGGATCGGCGTCAACTCGAGACCCCGGCACTCACGTTGGACCAACGCCTCCAGCGCACCGGCCAGGTATTCGGGCGACCGGGGCCGGTCAGCGCTGATATAGGCGATGCCGAACCCCCCGCCGAGGTCGAGGTCGGGCATGTCAACGCCCGTGTGCGTGCGGAACTCCAGGTGCAACTCCAGGGTGCGTCGGATGGCCACCTCGAAACCGGAGACCTCGAAGATCTGGGACCCGATGTGGGAATGCACCCCCCGCAGATCGAGGTTGGGCGCGGCATGACAGGCCAACAGGCCCTGCAAGGCCTGACCGCCGGTGATCGACAGCCCGAACTTCTGGTCCTCGTGCGCAGTGGCGATGTACTCATGCGTGTGCGCCTCCACACCCGCCGTGACGCGCACCATCACCCCGGTCGTGGTGTTGCGTTCGGCGCAGATCTCCTGCAACCGTTCGATCTCGGTGAGCGAGTCGACGATGATCCGCCCGACGCCGGCCTCGACGGCTTGAATCAACTCGCCGATCGTCTTGTTGTTGCCGTGGAACCCGATGCGTTCGGCCGGCATCCCGCCGGCGAGGGCGACCGTCAGTTCGTTGCCGGAACAGACGTCCATGTTGAGGCCCTCCTCAGCGATCCACCCGGCGGCGGTCGTGCTCAGGAAGGACTTGGCGGCATAGAAGACGTCCCAGCCGTCGAAGGCGGCCTTGAATTCTCGTGCCCGGGCCCGGAAGTCGGCTTCGTCCATGACGTACGCCGGCGTCTCCACCCGTTCGGCGATCTCATTCACGTCGAGCCCGCCGACGTGCAGCACGCCGTCCGCGCCGCGGGTCACCGTGCGGGCCCAGAGCTTGGGATCGAGGGCGTTCACATCGGCCGGGACCTGCAGCCATTTCGGGGCTGGGGTGATGGTCTCGGCGTGAATCGATCCGGCCACGTGCATGTGCGTCATGCCCTGAACTGTGCCAGAAATTCGGGGATAGCCGGAAAATGTCTGCTACTGTGTTCGTCGGCCCAGCCCACGAGTGTCCATCACCACGGTGACGAACGCCGGGCCCCCGTAGCTCAGGGGATAGAGCACCGCCCTCCGGAGGCGGGAGCAGAGGTTCGAATCCTCTCGGGGGCGC
>JAUNUL010000242.1 GCA_030538175.1 Propionibacteriaceae bacterium
CATGGGGGCGTTGTCGCCCTTGCGGTTGCCGACCTTGGTGATCCGGGTATACCCACCCTCGCGCTCGGCCACGGCCGGGGCGATCTCGGTGAACAGGATGTGCAGGACACCCTTGTCACGGATGTGGGTGGCGGCCAGACGACGGGCGTGCAGGTCGCCCCGCTTGGCCTTGGTGATCAGCTTCTCCGCCAGCGGCCGCACGCGCTTGGCGCGGGTCTCGGTGGTGGTGATCCGGCCGTGCTCGAACAGCTGGCTGGCCAGATTGTCCAGGATGATCCGCTCGTGGGCGGGGCTACCACCCAGGCGCGGTCCCTTCGTGGGCTTCGGCATCTTCGTTTCTCCAGAATCTTTGCGTCAAGAGGGACGTCGCCCCTCGTGCCGGGCTCGAGCCGCGGCGATCAGTATTGCTCGGTCTCCGCGTAGTCCGCGTCGCCGTCGTCCTCGGCCTGATAGCTGCCGATGCCCAGCGGGTCGAAGCCCGGGCTGGCGTCCTTGAGCGTCAAACCCATCTCGTGCAGCTTCAGCTTGACCTCGTCGATCGACTTGGAGCCGAAGTTGCGGATGTCCAGGAGGTCCTGCTCGGACCGGGACACCAGCTCGGAGACGGTGTGGATGCCCTCCCGCTTGAGGCAGTTGTAGGAACGAACCGTCAGGTTCAGGTCCTCCACCGGCAGCGCGAGGTCCTGCGCCAACTGCTCATCCATCGGCGACGGGCCGATCTCGATGCCCTCGGCGTCGACGTTCAGTTCACGGGCCAGACCGAAGAGCTCGACCAGGGTGCGACCGGCGGACGCCACGGCGTCGCGGGGCCGCATGGCCGGCTTGGTCTCGACATCGACGACGAGACGGTCGAAGTCAGTACGCTGCTCGACTCGGGTCGCCTCGACCTTGTAGGTCACCTTCAGCACCGGCGAATAGATCGAGTCGACCGGGATGCGGCCGATCTCGTTCTCGCCGGACTTGTTCTGGGCAGCCGACACATAGCCACGGCCCCGCTCCACGACGAGCTCCATCTCGAGCTTGCCGTTGTCGTTCAGGGTCGCGATGTGCAGGTCGGGGTTGTACACCTCGACACCAGCGGGCGGCGAGATGTCGGCAGCGGTGACCTCACCGGCGCCGGCCTTGCGCAGATACATGACCACGGGCTCGTCCTCCTCGGAGGAGACAACAAGCTCCTTGAGGTTGAGGATGATCTCCGTGACGTCCTCCACGACGCCCTCGATGGTCGAGAACTCGTGCAGGGTGCCATCGATCTTGATGCTGGTGACGGCTGCGCCCGGGATGGACGACAGCAGAGTACGCCGAAGCGAGTTGCCAAGGGTGTACCCGAAGCCAGGCTCAAGAGGCTCGATGACGAACTGCGAACGATATTCGTCAATGACCTCTTCGCTGAGCACGGGACGCTGGGCAATGAGCATGTTGTGTTCCTTCCCCCGCCAACCGCTATTTGATGACGGGTTTCACAAGGTCGGTCCGGACGGATGCCCGGACCCGTGGTGTGTGCGGGTCGGGCAGTGCGGCAGCCGCCAGCACCGCCCGACCACGGGACTCACTTCGAATAGAGCTCGACGATCAGCTGTTCCTGAACGTCGATGGTGATCTGCTCACGCGTCGGCAGCGAGTGGATGAAGACACGCATCTGGTTGGGACGCGCCTCCATCCAGCCCGGAACCTCGCGCTCACCGTGGGTCTCACGGGCCACGACGAGCGGGTGCAGGTTGAGCGACTTCTCCTTGACATCGACGATGTCGTGCGGGCTCACCCGATAGGACGGGATGTTGACCTTCTGGCCGTTGACCAGGAAGTGGCCGTGAACGACCATCTGGCGGGCCTGACGACGGGTCGCGGCGAAACCGGCGCGATAGATGACGTTGTCGAGACGGGTCTCGAGGATCTGCAGCAGCACCTCACCGGTCTTGCCGGGCAGACGGTGCGCCTCGGCGTAGTAGCGGCGGAACTGCTTCTCGAGGACGCCATAGGCGAAGCGCGCCTTCTGCTTCTCGCGGAGCTGCAGCGCATATTCGGAGTCCTTGGTCCGCCCGCGGCCATGCATGCCGGGGGGATAAGGACGACGCTCGAACGCCTTGTCGTTGCCGACGAGGTCGGTGCCGAGGCGACGGGATTTCTTGGTCAGAGGACCGGTATAACGAGCCATTTTTCAGTCTCCTGGATCAGACGCGACGACGCTTGGGCGGGCGGCAGCCGTTGTGCGGCACGGGGGTGACATCAGAGATGGCACCGACCTCGAGGCCGATGGCGCCGAGCGAACGGATCGCGGTCTCACGGCCGGAGCCGGGGCCCTTGACGAAGACGTCGATCTTCTTCATGCCATGCTCCATCGCGCGGCGGCCGGCGGCCTCCGCAGCCATCTGCGCGGCATAGGGGGTCGACTTGCGCGAACCCTTGAACCCGACGGTGCCGGCAGAGGCCCAGGAGATGACCTGGCCCTGCGGGTCGGTGATCGAAATGATCGTGTTGTTGAACGTGGACTTGATGTGGGCCTGTCCGGCCACCACATTCTTCTTTTCCTTGCGGCGCACCTTCTTGGCGCCGCCGCGGCCTGCTGTAGCCATATGTGTTTACTCCCTGGAGCCCTTGGTCACTTCTTCTTCTTGCCGGCGACGGCCTTGCGCTTGCCCTTGCGGGAGCGGGCGTTCGTCCGGGTCCGCTGGCCGTGCACGGGCAGGCCGGCGCGGTGACGACGGCCCTGATAGGAGCCGATCTCGATCTTGCGGCGGATATCGGCAGCGATTTCACGACGGAGGTCACCCTCGGTCTGATAGTTCGCTTCGATGTGGTCACGCAGCGCGACGAGCTGATCATCGGTCAGGTCGCGGACGCGGGTGTCGCCACTGATCCCCGTGGCTTCCAGGGTCTCCAGGGCGCGGGTGCGTCCCACGCCGAAGATGTAGGTGAGTGCGACCTCGAGGCGCTTCTCGCGCGGCAGGTCGACACCAATGAGGCGGGCCATGCGGCTCTCCTTGTCGGGTTCCGGCGGGCGTGATCGGGTTCCAACCGATGATGACGCCAACCGCGGAGGTCTGTTCACAAGGCGTCTGCGTTCTCAGGCCGGCCGCAGTCCCGAGAGGTGCGGGGGAATCCGGCGTACTCACAACACAGCCCCGGCCTCCGACCGGGGGTAGGCGGAATCTGGTCGACTCCGCTGGCAACACCGGAGGATCCGAATCCGGATCCACGGGAAATCCCGGGTGTCTGGCCTTGCGTTTGGTGTTATTCAGTTGTCGTGGTGTGTCAAGTGGTGCCTGCGAGGCCCCACCCAAAGCAGGCCGGGAAGAATCCTCAGCCCTGGCGCTGCTTGTGGCGCGGGTTGTCGCAGATCACCATCACGCGACCGTGCCGGCGGATGACCTTGCACTTGTCGCAGATCGGCTTGACGCTCGGCTGAACCTTCATCGAGCTTCTTTCTGATTCGAGGCGCGGCGAACAGACGACGTGCCTGTGATGGACGATCTGACGGCGATCACTTGTGCCGATAGACGATGCGTCCGCGGTTCAGGTCGTATGCAGAGATCTCCACGACCACACGGTCGCTCGGAAGGATGCGGATGTAGTGCTGCCGCATCTTGCCACTGATCTGGGCGAGCACCTTGTGGCCGTTGGCGAGCTCAACGCGAAACATCGCGTTGGGCAGTGCCTCGACGACGGTGCCCTCCATCTCGAGAAAGCCCTCTTTTTTCGACATGTACTCTCAATCTGTCCGGGGTTGTGAGTCCGGCATCTTTCGATGAACTGCGGAAACGGTCGACCGGCATGGGTGACCGACGTGCAATAATACGCCGCTGCGCCGAATGGGCCAAATTGAGGTTCCGGCCTCGGATTATCAGGCGGCAGCCAGGTCCCCGTCGCGACGGAGTCGCTCCCGATACAGGTCGAGCGAATCACGCAGGGCGCGCAGCACATAGGGCGGGAACGCCATCCCCTCCCGGTTGGCCCACAGCACCTTCGCCTCGAACCGACCCACGTCCTTGGCGAACCCCTCGAGGTCCTCGTTGAAGCCGAGGATCTCCATCACCCCGCCCATGTCGGCCGTGTAGTCCTTCTTGCCGTTGGTCCCCACGAGCCCATAGGAGAACGACCGGATCTGCTGGGTCAGCCACAGCTGCCAGGGCTTGAGCCGGTTGTTCTCGATCATCTCGCGCGCGGACATCTGATAGAACGCGAAGTGGCCGGGTTCCTGCTGCTTGATCGGACCGATGATCGTGTTGGCGACCGCGTCCTCCTCCAGCTCGGCCACAGCCCGGCTCAAAGTGTTGTACGCCAACACCGCTTGCCGCTCGGTGCTCGCCCCGGTCAAGTAATAGAGCAGCCGGGTGATCTCGCCGATCTGCGGAATGTGCGACAACGCACCGAGGATCTTCATCGAGGTCTGGACCTCGAGCATGGGTTCGGCCGGCTGGAGACCGATGTCCTGACCGAGCTGATCGATGATCAGACCGTGCTGGATCTCCTGGGGCTGCCAGACATCCTCATAGAACATCCGGTCCACTTCGTGCGGCTGCGGCAACAGCACCAGCAGCTCGAGCACGTTGCGGTCAACCTCGAGCTCGACGCGGGCGAGGTATTCGATGACGTGGCCGAAGCGCTCACGCAGCACATCCGGGTTGTTGACGGTCCGATCCACGGACGCCAAGGGGATGGGGGGATGCTGCTCGCCGAGTCGCTCGACGTGGTCCTTGATCTTCTGCTCCGTCATGATGTCCTTGGCCACGTCGACATTCTAGGTCAGATCGTTAAGTGCTTGACGAAATCAAGATGAACCCCGGAACAACCCCTCAG
>JAUNUL010000243.1 GCA_030538175.1 Propionibacteriaceae bacterium
AGCGCGATGAGGTGATCGATCTGCAGTGCACCGATGGCGCGCCCGATCGCCTCATGCTCCTCGGCGGAGACATCACCCAACTCGAACATCTGTCCCAGTATCGCCCAGCTCTGCACTCCCGGTCGGGTTGTCCGCCGGCGCCGGGTCATCCGGCCCAGGGTGTCACAGGCTGTCAGCATCGAGTCGGGATTGGCGTTGTACGCATCATTGACCACCACGACACCGTCGGCGCGTTCGGTCAGTTCCATCCGCCACCGGGACAACGGTGTCGCCGCTGACAGGGCCTGGGCGATCTCCGCCACGGGCAGGCCGAGGCACACGGCGGTGGCGGCCGCGGCGGTCGCATTGCCAACGTGGTGACGCCCCACCAGCCGCAGCGACACGGTGGCCTGCTGGGCCGGTTGGTCATCGGGGTGTTCCACATGCAGCGTGAAGCTGTGCCGATCGAGGTCATCGGCACTCACGTCGTCGGCCCAGACGAGCAGGTCGGCGGGAATCGGGGGTCGACCCGTCCCGCTGAACAGGGCGACACGGGCCCGCGTCCGGGCACCCATCTCGACCACTCGCCGGTCGGCACCGTTGAGGACGGCCCAGCCGTCGGTGGGCAGTTGCTCGACCAGCTCTCCCTTGGCCACGGCGATTGCCTCGCGGCTGCCGAACTCACCCACATGCGCCTGGCCGACGTTCAGCACGACCCCGACCAGCGGTGGCGTGAGCGAACACAAATAGTCGATGTGATGACGACCCCTGGCCCCCATCTCGCTGACCAGGAACCGGGTGCCCGCGCCCACCCTCGTGGCGGTCAGCGGCACACCGATCTCGTTGTTGAACGAACCCTCCGGCGCGACCGTCGGGCCGGCCGTGGCGAGCACTTGGGCGAGGAGGTCCTTGGTCGAGGTCTTGCCCTGGGAGCCGGTCACCCCGACGACCGCCACCTCGGGGTGGCTATCGATGAGATGGCGGGCCAGCCGACCCAAGGCACCGGTGGGATCGTCGACGACCACACACCCGGCCGCTGCGTCCGGGGACAGGCCGTCAGGGATGCGCTGGCAGAGCGCTCCCCCGGCCCCCAGCTCGTGCGCCTTGTCGATGTAGTCGTGGCCATCGACACGGTCGCCGGCAAACGCAACGAACAACGCACCGGGGGTAACCCGGCGCGAGTCGATGACGACATCCGGGCCGATGGGCCGTTCACCGGCGCTCGGATCCACCAGACGCCCACCCACGGCTTCGGCGATGCGCCCCAGCGTCAGTCGATCCATGACTCTGTCCCTTTCCCAGCCAACCCGTTCACAGTTCTCTCCCGGTCACAAACCCAGCCGGGCCCATTCCTCATCGACAACGCCCGCATCGCTGAAGGGGTGAATCGTGCCCGCGATCTCCTGACCCTGTTCGTGTCCCTTGCCGAGGATGACGACGACATCGTCGGGACCCGCTTGGGTGAGGGCGTACGCGATCGCCGCACGTCGTTCACCACCATCGACGACCCGTTCCTGTGCCCCGACCACCGACCGCGCACCGGCGAGAACGCTCGCCCGGATCGCGGCCGGATCCTCAGTGCGCGGGTTGTCATCGGTCACCACGATGAGGTCGGCGTGCTCGGCGGCAACGCGGCCCATCGGCTCCCGCTTGAGCCGGTCCCGGTCGCCACCACAGCCGAGCACCGCGATCAGGCGGCGCCCCCGGTCCCGGTCGTGGGCGAACGACACCAGCGCCGACCGCACCGCCTCCGGGGTGTGGGCGAAATCGACATAGACCGACGGTGCACCGGCGGCGAGCCGAACGGGCTGCATGCGGCCCGGCACCGTGACTCCGGCCAGCGTCGACGCGGCACTCGCGGCATCCAGACCAGCAAGTTCGACCATCGCCAGCGCCAGGACCGCGTTGCTGACGTTGAAGTCACCGGGGATCCCGAGGTCGAAGGCCACCGGACCGCGGGGGGTGGTCACGCTCACCCGGGTGCCGCTCACCTCGGTGATCCGATAATCGGCCTCCGCATCCCAGGCCAGGGTCCGCAACACGACATCGGTGCCGCGGATCCGCTCAGCGAGGCGTACGCCGGCCGGATCATCCACGAACACGACCGCCGCCCGAGTGTGCTCGGGGCTGAACAGCCGCGCCTTGGCCTCGAAATAGTCATCCATGTCGGAGTGGAAATCCAAGTGCTCCGGGCTGAGGTTGGTGAAACCGACCACGTCGAAGCGGATCGGTTCGGTCCGCTGCAGCGCCATGGCGTGCGAGGACACCTCCATCGCGACCGCATCTGCACCACGGTCCCGCATGGCTGCCAACAGCGCATGCAGATCCACTGACTCAGGCGTCGTCACCGTCGTCCGGGAGACGGCCATGTCCTGTCCGTCCAACTGGAACCCGAGCGTTCCGATGGTGCCCACGTGCAGGCCGAGCCCACCGAGTGCGGCGGCGAGCAGGAAGACGGTGGTCGTCTTGCCGTTGGTGCCGGTGACACCGAACATGGTCAGGTTCGTGGCCGGTGCATCGAACAGGCGCTCGGCGACCCGGGCCATCGCCCACCGGACGTCCTCGGCGACGGCGACCGGCACAGTGAGCGCGGGCGGCAGGAGGTCGACCCCGGCCTGATCGGTGAGCACCGCGGTGGCGCCCGCGGCAACAGCCCCCGCCACGAACGTCGCACCATGCGCGCGTTGGCCCGGCAACGCCACATAGAGATCGCCGGGTGCCACGCGCCGGGAGTCGAGCGTGACCCCGCGTACGTCCGCGTCCGCGCCCGAAACCACCTCGGCCCACGGTCCGAGGATGTCGGTCAGCGACGTGGGTCGCGCGAGACGGCGATGGTGGGACGGATCGGTCACGTCGCTGACGCTACCCAATGACACAGCGATCGCCCCTGCCCCAGGGCAATGACGCGGGCTGCGTCACCACGTCAGCAGGTCCTCACCCGGACGGCTGCCCGTGGAGGCGGGCACGCCGTACCGGGGCAGCGCCAGCCGCAACATGTCCCACGCGACCGGACCCGCGACCGCACCACCGGTGTGACCGTTCTTGGGTTCCTCGACCACGACATACGTGAGGATCCGGGGGTCCTCGACCGGCCCCATCCCGACGAAGGAGGAGGTGAAGCCGGAATAGGCGCCCTTCTCCACATCGAAGTTCTCCGAGGTGCCGGTCTTGCCGCCCAGACGGTATTCATCCATGGTCAACGAGCTCGCGAACGCGCCCGGCCCGACCACGGATTCCATCATCGTCGCGATCCCCCGCGACGTCTCCGGGGACACCACGCGCCGGGGTTCCCGCCGTTCGATCGGCACCGGATCGCCCTTGGCATCGGTTGCCGAGCGGAGCACGGTGGGCGGGTTATACATGCCGCCGTTGAGAATCCCCGCCACGGCCGCGGCGTTCTGGATCGCGGTCACCGACAGGCCCTGACCGAAGGAGATCTGATCCCGCGTGTAGTCGGGCATGCTGGCGGGCGGCACGAAACCAGTCGCCTCGCCGGGCAACTCGATCCCGGTTCGCGCGCCCAGCCCCATCCGCACCAGGGCCTCGCGATATTCACCCTTGTCCATCTTGCGGGTCATCATGATCGTGCCGATGTTGGAGGAGTACGCCAGCACCCCGCGCGCGGTCACGTTGGCGTAGCCGTGCTTCCACACGTCCTTGACGACGCTGCCGCCGGACTGGATGGTCGGCGGGACGATCAGCCGGGTGTCCGGGGTGATCAGCCCGGCGTCCATCAACGCGGCCATGGTGATCACCTTCTGCACCGAACCGGGTTCATAGGCCTGGGTGACAGCCCGGTTGAACAGGTCCTCGCTGCGCGCTGCCGAGACGTTGTTGGGGTCGAAGCTCGGGGCGTTGGCCATCGCCAACACCTCACCGGTCTTGATGTCCATGGCGATCGCGACGCCCGACTTGGCCCGGGACTCCGATACCACCTCGGCGAGCTTGCGCTCGGTCATCGCCTGCAGATCCGCATCGATCGTGAGCTGATAGCTCACACCATCGCTCGGGTGCTCAATCATGTTGGAGCCGAGCGGGATGCGATAGCCGGCGGGTGAGGCCTCGTACATCTCTCGACCCGACGTGCCTGCCAACTGCTTGTTGAGCGAGAACTCCAGACCACCCTGACCGTTGGAGTCCGCCCCGACGAAGCCGACCAGCGCAGCGGCCGACTCATGTTCGGGATAGGTGCGGATCGGGTCGGATTCGCGGAAGACGCCGTAGATGCTCTCGCTGCTGAGCTCCTGGGCGAACCGGTGGTACGCCGCCGCGGGCACCTTGCGTGCAACGATCGAGTACTTCGTGTTCGGCTTGGTCAACGCCGCCACGTACGCCTCGCGGTCCCCACCGACATGCTTCATCAGCAGGTCGGCGACCTGATCGACACGGTTCTTCTTCGGCTCGGGGTTGTTGATCAGCGTTGGATCGGCGGTGATCATCACCGCGGGCGACGTGCTCGCGAGGACCACCCCTTCCCGGTCGGTGATCGTGCCGCGGGTCGCCGGCATCGGGATGCTGCGCGTGAGCTGCTTGGAGGCGGTCGCGGCGTACGCCGGGGCGTCCAGACCCTGGATCTGCACAAGCCGGCCGGCCAGGACCGACGCGATGATGCCCAGGACCACCAACATCACCCGCAGGCGATGGGATGTCTGGGCCAGCGGCAACCGAAACTCACCGATGCGCTGCAGACTCCGCTTGGCGACGGTGCCCAACGAAGGACCCGGCTCGGCAGTCCGGGGGTTCGGCCGCCGGGTGCTGCCGGACGTGCCCGGCCGACGGGTCGCGCTGGCCGCAC
>JAUNUL010000244.1 GCA_030538175.1 Propionibacteriaceae bacterium
CCAGTTGACCCCTCATCCCCCCAGAGCTGCTGCAGCGGGCGCCTTCCCCCGGCGCCCGCTGTAGCGTCTTCCCCCCTTCATCCACCACTCGTCGGACCGGGTCTGGGCACGTGATGGAGGGGGCACTAGGCTCAGCGCCATGGCGCATGCAAACGAATCGACCCGGGCTTCGGCCCGTCCCGCGGCGATCGGCGATCTCATCACTCAGGTCAAGTCCGATGTGCTGGAGCTGGTCCACCATGAGATCGCGCTCGCCAAAGCCGAGCTGATCCCGCAGGCGAAGTTCGGCGGGGCGGGGGCTGCGCTCTTCCTCGGCGCGGGCTATTTCGCCCTGAACGGACTGTCCCTGCTCTTCCTGAGCGGCGCGCTCGGCATCGGCCACCTGCTGAAGGCCGAAACGGGTGGGATCGCCCTCGGTTTTCTGATCATGGCGGTCCTGGTGTTCCTCGTGGCCGGCGGCCTCGCCCTTGTTGGCTTCCTGCTGGTGAAGAAGATCCGCGGCCCGCAGCGCACCGTCGCCCAGGCCCAGGCCTCCATCGAGACGATCAAGGACGCCGTCACCCGCGCCACGGCCGACGTCAAGACCCAGGAGCTGGAGCGCAAGACGTTCCGGCATCCCGAGACGATCGATCCGAACTTCCGGACTCCGGGCGAGATGCGGTGACGTGACGCCTCTCGGCGCACTCGAGATCGGCGGCAGCCACCTCAGCGTGGCGATGCTCGACCCGACCACCTTCGCGGTCTTGGCGTACGCCCGTCTCCCACTCGACTCATCCAACTCGCTGGCAGTCTTCCTCGATGTGGCAGCCCGGGCCGTGGCCGCTGTTGACGTCCCGCCCCCCGACTCTTCGGACCCTCGCCGCTGGGCGATCGCCATCCCCGGACCCTTCGACTATCGACGAGGCGTCGGCGGCCGGCACCCAGCCGGCAAACTCGCAGCCCTCGCGGGCGTCGACGTAGCTGACGCCTTGGCGCCCGTCTTGGGCCCCGGACCGATCACGTTCGTGAACGACGCCACTGCCTTCGCGCTCGGCGCCGCAGCTGATCACGCGCACGCGGGACGACTGCTGGCTCTCACCTTTGGTTCGGGGATCGGGTCCACCTTCATCGAAGACCGGCAGGTGGTGACCGATGATGAGCGCGTGCCGCCGGGCGGGGAAGTGTATGCCCTGCCCGTGCCCGGTTTCGCCGAGCACACAATCGAGTCCCGCTTCGGTCCTGCCGCCCTCGCTGCCGCCCGCGGCTACGGCACCTTCCGCTCCCTCGCGGAGTACGCCCGAACCGATCCCGCCACGGCCCTCGGCATCGCCGAGGACTTCACCGGGCTGGCGGATGCGCTGGCCCCTTGGCTTGGGGCGTTCCGCCCCGACACCATCGTCTGCGGGGGCGGGGTGTGCCATGCCTGGGACCTGTTCGGACCGGCGTTCGCGGCCCGCCTGACCACCCATGTGAGCCAGGCGGTGCAGGTGGTTCCGTGCCCGGAGACAGAACGGGTAGCCCTCCGAGGAGCCGCCCTCGCCGCACGTGACCCCGATCACGTGCTCGGAGCCACACACGGCACCCATCAGCTGGTGATTCCGGTGGAGTAGCCTGCAGGGGTGGCACTCGAGATCAAAACCACCAGCCAGACTCTGACCGGGTGGGGCCGCACGGCACCCACGACGGCCCAGGTGCTCTCCACCCCCGACGTCGAGGTCATCGCAGCCGCCGTCGCCCGCGTGGCCGAGGAGAACGACGCGAAGCCGAGCCATCTGCGACGAGGGGTGATCGCCCGTGGCTTGGGCCGTTCCTATGGGGATGTGGCCCAGAACGCGGGTGGGCTCGTGGTCGATATCACGGCCCTGCGCAAGATCCACAGCATTGACGCGTCGTCCGCGCTGGTCGATCTTGACGCCGGTGTGGATCTTGAGACACTGATGAAGGCGGCCCTGCCGTTCGGGCTGTGGGTGCCGGTCCTCCCGGGCACCCGTCAGGTGACGATCGGCGGCGCGATCGGCAACGACATCCATGGCAAGAACCACCACAGCGCCGGCTCCTTCGGCAATCACGTGACCGAGATGCAGCTGCTGATCGCCGATGGCCGCGTCCTGACCATCGCCCCGGATGGCACCGTGGATGACCCGGACGGTGAGATCTTCTGGGCGACCGTCGGCGGCATGGGGCTGACGGGCATCATCCTCCGCGCGACGATCAGGATGACCCGCACCGAAACGGCGTACTTCCTGGCGGATGACGACCGGACCAACACCCTCGACGAAACGGTCGACTTCCACAGCGACGGCTCGGAGCACAACTACACCTATTCGAGTGCCTGGTTCGACGCGATCTCAGCCCCGCCGAAGCTGGGCCGGGCGGCGATCTCCCGCGGCAACTTGGCCACGTTGGCGGAGCTCGAGGAATATGCCCCGAAGCTGGCGAAGGATCCGCTGGCGTTCAACGCACCGACGCTGCTGACGTTCCCGGACATCTTCCCCAACGGGTTGGCCAACAAGTGGACCTTCTCGCTGGTGGGCGAGGCCTATTATCGAATGGGCGGAACCAGCCGGAACAAGATCAAGAACTTGACACAGTTTTATCACATGCTCGATTTGTTCGGTGAGTGGAATCGGGCGATGGGCCCGGCAGGATTCCTGCAATACCAGACGCTCGTCCCCATGGATGCCGTTGAGCCGTTCAAGCAGATCATCCGCGACATCCAAAAGTCGGGACACTATTCGTTCCTCAACGTGTTCAAACTGTTCGGCCCCGGGAACAAGGCGCCGATCTCTTTCCCGATGGCGGGCTGGAATGTCTGCGTGGACTTCCCGATCAAGCGGGGTCTGGGCGAATTCTGCGACGAGCTCGACAAGCGCATCCTGGAGTTCGGCGGCCGCATCTATACGGCCAAGGATTCCCGTGTCTCCGCGGAGAACTTCCGCATGATGTATCCGCGAACCGATGAGTTCATCGCGACCCGCCGCCGCGTCGACCCGAATTCGGTGTTCGTGTCCGACATGGCGCGCCGCCTCGAACTCGTGTGACCCTCCAGCCCGCTCCACCACGATTGGACAGAACGCAGTGATCAACGCCGTCGGAAATCCCCAGAAGCTGCTCCTGCTCGGTGGCAGTTCCGAAATCGGACTCGCCATCGTGGCCGAATATCTGCTCCAGCACCCGGCCAAGGTCGTGCTCGCCGGCCTGCCGGGCGACCCGGATCGGGCAGCCGCGATCGACGAGGTCCGCACCGCCGGTGCCACCGAGGTGGAATGGATCGATTTCGACGCCCTCGATTTTGCCTCCCATCCGGAGACGATCGATGCAGCCTGGGCAGGGTCCGATGTCGATGTCGCCATCGTCGCTTTCGGTGTCATGGGCGACCAGGAAGAAGCCTGGCAGAGCCAGGACAAGGCCGTTTTCGAGGCCCAGATCAACTACACGGCGGCTGTTTCCGTCGGCGTCCTGATCGGTCAGAAAATGAAGGCCCAGCGTTATGGACGCATTCTGGCAATGAGCTCGGCCGCTGGTCAGCGAGTGCGGCGAAGCAACTTCGTCTATGGCTCGACCAAGGCGGGCCTCGACGGTTTCTATCTGAATCTCGGTGAGGCACTTCAGCCCTTCGGCCCCACCGTGACCGTGGTCCGCCCCGGCATGGTGCGCACCCGCATGTCGGCCGGGATCAAGGAAGCCCCCCTCACCGTGGACAAGGGTGAGGTCGCCAAGCTCGCGGTCGAGGCCTCGAACAAGAAGAAGCCGATCATCTGGACCCCGCCGCTGTTCGAGTTGGTCATGCTGATCCTGCGCCACATCCCGCGCCCGATCTTCCGCCGCCTGCCGATCTGACGCCTGCGTCCGGCCCGCGGCAAGGTCCGCGGTCAGGACAGCGCGCGATAGAGCGCCAGCGCCAAGCCCGTGCGATCACGGTGGCCCATCTTGCGCAACAAGCTGGTCACGTGGTTCTTCACCGTGCCCTCGGCGATGACGAGTTCGTTGGCGATCTCAAGGTTGGTCAGACCGCGAGCGACCCGCTCGGCGACCAGCCGCTCGGTCCGCGTCAGCATCGCCAACGGGTCAGCAGCATCGGCCCCCGCCGGGGTGAGCGCGATCCGCGCCACCCTGGGGTCGATCACCATGCCCCCATCCGCGACGGACCGAATCGCTTCGGCCAGCCGGTCAGTCGAGACATCCTTGAGCAGGAACCCGGAGGCACCGGCCCCGATCGCGCCACGCACGACCGCTTCGTCGTCGAAGGTGGTCAACACCATGACGGCAATCCCCGGGAATTCTTCGACGATGGCCCGGGTCAGCTCCAAGCCGTCCATCCCAGGCATCCGCGCATCGGTCAGCACCACATCCGGCTGGCAGCGATAGACCACGGCCAGCGCCTCGCGGCCGTCGGCGGCCTCCCCCACAACAGCCAGCCCGTCCTCGGTCTCCAACAACATCCGCAGTCCCCGCCGCAGCAACTGCTGGTCATCGACAATGACCAGTCTGATCGGCAACTCAGGGCGGACCGTGCTCACCCAGCGCTCCCAACCGGGATGGACCCCACCAACACGACACCCTCCTCGTCGTGCTGCACGATGAAGGATCCACCCAGTTCGCGAGCGCGTTCTGACAGCGAGCGCAGACCGAAGCCACCCGCCGTCTCCGAGGCCGACGGGGACTGCGCAGGCGGGGACTCCGGCGTACCCCCGCCGTTATCCCGCAATTCGAGCTCCACCCAATCGCCTCGCCATCGGACGGCGATC
>JAUNUL010000245.1 GCA_030538175.1 Propionibacteriaceae bacterium
GACCCGGCGGCCGGCAGGGTCGAGTTGGAACGAGAGCGGTGCCTCGGGAGTCTGCGAGGTGGTGTTGGCCACGGGTCAGTCCTGTCGGTGGTCGTTGATCGGGGTGGGCGCGGAGGTGTCGTCCGGTTCAGGCGGGTCAGGCACCAACTGATCGGGCACCGTCTGATCGACCCCGGGTTGGTCGACCACGGGTGGGGCGGTAGGGGGGATCTCGCGCGCGAGTCGGGAGAGCAGTGTGGCCAGGGTGAGCACGTCGTCGGGGGACCAGTCGGCCAGACGATCGCTGACGATGCCGAGGCGGCGGGCCTTGGCCTCGGCGACACGGCGCTGCCCCTCGGGGGAGAGGGACACGATCTGGGCCCGGCCGTCTGCCGGGTCGGGGCAGCGCTGGACGACGTTCGCTTCCTCGAGGCTGCGCACCTGCCGGGAGACCGTCGAGGCGTCCAGGCCGCACGCGGCGGCGAGGTCGCTGTTCCGGGTCGGTCCCAGTTGGGCGAGCATGTGCACGACCCAGTACGCCACCTGGTCCGAGCCCGCATCGAGCTTCTTGCGGGCGGCGCGGCCGATCGTCAACAGGGATTCGAGGATCTGGCCGGAGGCCTCGGCTCGAGGATCATTTGCATGCACCATGCAAGCATATGGATAGATGCATGCGGCATGCAACTAAATGGTTCGTCAGGCGGTCCGGGGAGGATCAGGGTGAAGGAATAGAAAAGAACCCTTCCATATGAGCTAGGTCGACTTTAAATTTGATGCATGAGCAGTCCTGACCTGACCCCCATCCTGGAGGAGCTCGCCGCGGGTCGCATCGACGCGGCCGAAGCCAGCAGGCGAATCGATGCATTGAAGGCCAGCCACGAAGAGCCCGCCGGTGCGGTGCCGCCCGTGGACGCACCGCCCGCTGAGTCCCACGCGTCCGCCTCGGCGGATCATGACCATCAGGCACATGAGGAAACCACCGGGAGCGCGTCGGCCGGTGACCACGCTGACGCGCCGAAGGCGGAGTCGCGTTGGCAGGCGTACGCCCGGGAGACCTTCAACCGGGCAGCCAGCTATGTGACGGGGGAGCCGCCCAAGGGGGATTCCCCGCGCGCCGAGCAACCCCGAGCGCAGGAGCCCTCGTCCGAGAGTGCCTCGGGCAGCGCGGCGCAGTCGACGGGCGGGGACGACGGTGTCCCACCGGCCGATCGCCGCACCACCAACACCAAGGGCGTCGACAGGGTGTCGGTCCGGGCGGTGGGCCGTCGGGTCCGCATCGCCAGCGAGCCGCGCGTCGCGACTGCATCGGTCGATGGAGCGCATGTGCTGCGTCGTTCGGGTTCGGTCCTGGAGATCTCCAGCGATGGCGAGCTCGGTGCGTCGATCGATGGCTTCACGTTGTTGCGTCCGCCGCGCAGTCTGGAGGACGTACGCAACCTTGGGCTCGGCAAGGAACTGTTCATCCGCGTCAACCCCAACCTCATCGTGGATGTCGAGCTGACCGCCGGTTCGCTCACGACCGAGGATGTCCGCTTCCTCGGCAAGGTTCGGGTCACCGCGGGTGGCGCCAAGCTGACGGGGATTGAGGAAGCCCACGATGTCCTCGTCCAGGCGGGGCAGGCGACCGTGAAGGGGCGCATCGCCACCGGACGCTCGCGGCTGCGTTGCGAATCCGGATCGCTGGTTGTGGAGCTGGAGGATGACTCGAACGTCACGGTCCGGGCGGAATCCCAGCTCGGCAAGGTCGCCTGGGCCGGTGGTCACTCCGGGGCCGGTGACGAGGTGGTCATGGGCAATGGCGCCGCACGCCTTGATGTCGGGGTGGTCATGGGCCACGCCACCGTCCGGGTCGGATCCGAACCCAAGGAGGCCTGATGTCCGTCACCCACCACCATGATGAACTGCACCGAGCTCCCAGTGATTGCCCAGTCTGCGGTGACCAACTGCACGTGACCCGCCTGGGCTGCACGTCGTGCGGCACCGAGCTGGCCGGAGTGTTCCAGACCTGCGAGTTCTGTGCGCTGAGCCCGGCCGAGATCGAAACCCTGCGGGTGTTCCTCGCGTCGCGAGGCAACCTGCGGGAGGTCGAGAAGCACCTGGGCGTCTCCTATCCCACGGCGCGCCTGCGGCTCACCCAGCTGTTGATGCGGCTCGGCCTGTCCGGGGAAGCCGACAACGGGGCGACCTCGGCGCCACCGTCCCGGGATGAGGTGTTGGCCCAAGTGGCGGCCGGCACACTGTCACCGGAAGAGGCCCAGAAGCTGTTGGCCGACCTGGGGTGACCCAGCGCACTGTCGAGCCGGGTGTCAGAACCTGCCCGACCTGGGATAACCCACCAATAGCGAACCGCCCCGGAGCATTCTCCGGGGCGGTTCGCAGATGGCGGAAACCCGGTGCCTAGCTCTGGAAGACCTCGACCTTGAGGATCTCCACGGAGACGGTCTTGCCGTTCGGGGTCTCATAACTCACGGTGTCGCCGACCTTGTGGTTGAGGATGGCGGCGCCCAGCGGCGACTGCGGGCTATAGACGTTGATGTCCTCGGCCGCGTCGTCCAGGCCCATGACCTCGCGCGATCCGAGCAGGAACGTGTCGGTGTCGTCGTGGTCGCCGAAGAAAGCGATCGTGATGCGGGTGCCGGGCACTGCGGCGTCAGTGGAGGCAGGCGGGTCGCCGACCTGGGCCCGACGCAGCATGTCCTGCAATTGGGTGATCCGGGCTTCCTGCTTTCCCTGCTCTTCACGGGCAGCGTGATAGCCGCCGTTCTCCTTGAGGTCGCCCTCGTCGCGCGCCGCCGCGATGCGTGCGGCGATCTCCGCACGGCCCTCGGTGGTCAGCTGCTCGAGCTCCTCATTGAGCTTGTCATACGCGTCCTGGGTCAACCAGACGGTGTTGGTTTCGGTTTCAGCCATCGCACGAGCCTAGCAACTCTGCACAAGGCCACGGCTTCAATCAGCGACGCATCGTTCGACCGAGGCAGTTGTGGACAGCCGGAACGTGCGGATCGTCACGTGCATCTGCTCGACCTTGCGATCCGATGCTGCGATCGGGACCCGCAGCTCGCCGACCCGTTCGAAGTCCGGCGCCTGGGCGAACACCAAGCAGTGTCCCGTGACCTCGGGGCGGGACCGATCGACGTTGAGCGTGACCTTGATCTCCTGGTCCGAGGTCACTTCGAAGCCGGCCACGTCCGCAGTGAGCGGGGGATTGGCGTGGAACGCCGAGATCCACAACCAGAAGACCAACAGGGCCAGCAGCGGAGCCGCGATCACAGGCACCAGCCACGGTCGGCGACGCTGGGGATAGCGCGCGGCGATGCGTTCGCGGTCGAGATCTGAAACGGTCACCCCGCCACCCTATGCCGCCCTCGGTTGTCCGAAGGAGTTCGAGACGAGGGGAGTGGCCGCCTATGCTGACGTGCGTTCCACCCCACCCCAACCCGACCTGCGGAGAACTGATGACCGACCGACTGCTGCTGCGTACTGACGGCGAGGGCGAGCCGCTGCGCCTGCTGCACGTCCACGCGCATCCCGACGACGAGTCCAGCAAGGGTGCGGCGACCACGGCCCGGTATGTCTCAGAGGGCGTCCAGGTCATGGTCGCCACGTGCACCGGTGGAGAGCGCGGGTCGATCCTGAACCCCGCCATGGAGCGCCCCGATATCGAAGCCAACCTGGCGGCGGTGCGCGCAGAGGAGATGGACCGGGCCCGCGACATCCTCGGCATCCAACAGACCTGGCTCGGCTTCGTCGACTCCGGCCTGCCTGAGGGTGACCCGCTGCCGCCACTGCCCGAGGGCTGCTTCGCGGTGCAGGACCCGACGGTTGCCGCCGGGGCTCTGGTGCGGGTGTTGCGTGAGTTCCGCCCGCACGTGGTCACCACCTATGACGAGAACGGCGGCTATCCCCACCCCGACCACATCATGTGTCACAAGATCACGATGGCTGCGGTCGAAGCGGCAGCAGAACCGGACGCCTGGCCCGAGCACGGGCCGGCGTGGTCGGTCAGCAAGGTCTATTTCGACCACACGTTCAACATGGCCCGGGTCTGGGCCATGCACAGCGCGATGCTCGAGCGCGGTGCACCGTCCCCGTTCGCCGACTGGCTCGTGGGCAAGACCGAGGACGACATCGCTGCAGAGCCCAATCGGGTGACGACGTCGGTCTATTGCGCCGACTTCTTCCACGTCCGCGACCGGGCGCTGCTGGCCCACGCGACCCAGATCGACCCCGATGGCATGTGGTTCCGCATCCCGCTGGAAGTGCAGCGCAGGGTCTGGCCGACAGAGGATTTTGAGCTCGTCATCGACCGAGTCGGTGTCGAACTGCCCGAGGACGACCTGTTCGAGGGGATCGCGGTGGATGTCCGGACTGCTGAGCCGTTGGCGTCCGGGGCGTAGAGTCCCTCTCATGATCCCGTTCGCTGTCACACCGCCGCCCGACCCCAACTCCGTGGTGGCCGGATGGATTCCCCTGGTCCTGACGTTGGCGCTGGGTGCTGTGATGTATTTCCTTTATCGCAGCCTGCGCAAGCAGATGCGCAAGATCGACATCCCCGAGGAGGGGATCCCCACCCGCGCCGAGGACCGGCGTGCTGCACAAACCTCGGAGGCAGTCCGCGAGGACGAGACCCTGCGCTGACGTGTCCGCTGGCTAGTCGGTCGTCGTCGGCTCCTGCCGGGTGGCCGCACGGGCAACGCTCCCGGCGCCTTTCTCGATCAGATCGCCCGCGGGGCACCCCACC
>JAUNUL010000246.1 GCA_030538175.1 Propionibacteriaceae bacterium
GTCGCGGGCAGCTTGCCGTCCGCACCAGTCGTGGCACTCTCCCCCGATGTGCTGGTGCCGCCGCCGCAGGCGGTCAACGTGAGTGCTGTGGCCATCCCCAGAGCCACGAGCGACGTGCGTAGTTTGGTCATGATCTCGACCCTCTCGACAGTGAGTTCCAGACTGATGGCATTCCAGACGCCATTTGTTCAGATCCTTGACAAACTACTGTAAATGCCGAATCACGCCCTGTCGAGAGATGCAGGACATCCAACCGTTACGGTTTGGTCACCGAATGGCCACCAAGTGATCTCAGGCCCTGGCTCCGACCAGGCTCGGATCTTCGAAAACCCCTTCCAGGGCAAGCAAAGCGCCGCCCCTGGCGGACGCGGTCGCACCAAGCGTCGAGGTGGTGATCGTCACAGCCGTCCCGGCGTCGATCCGGCGCGCTTCGATGTGCTCACGGACCGGCGGCAGGAGTTGTTCCGCGAAATGCGCGTAGTACCCACCCAGCACGATCATCTGCGGGTTCAGCACGTCGACCAGGATCGACAGGCCCGGCGCGAGGGTGGCCGCAAGTTCCGCGAGGGCCGCGAGCGTACGCCGATCCCCCGCCCGGGCACGTTCCTCGACCTCGAAAAGCCAGTCCTCCAACGGACGGGCCCGATCGCCTTCCCCCTGATCACCCTCATCAAGCAGGCGCAGGAAACCATCGATCCCGACCGCGGTCTCCCAGCAGCCACGCCGACCACAGGCGCACTGCACATCCGGGGACCCCAGTGGCAGATGGCCGACCTCGCCGGAGAAGCCGGACCAGCCGCGCAGGAGTCGTCCATCCACGATGATGCCGGCACCCACGCCGACCTCCCCGGTCAGGTGGACCAAGTCATGCACACCATCTGAGGCCCGCAACTGATGCTCCGCCAGCGCCGCCAGCTTGGCGTCGTTCTCGAGATGAATCATGGGAGCGGAACTGCCGAGCCGCTGGGCCAGTTCAGCAGCCAAGGGGACACCCCGCCAGCCCAGGTTCGGCGCGAAGCGCAGGGAGCCGGCGGAATAGTCGATGATCCCCGGTGGCGACAGGGTGACGCCAACCACCTCGACATCGGACCCCCTGAGGGAGTCGATGCTGCGTTGCGCCATCGCGGCCACCCGGTCGAGGACCGCGTTGACATCAAGACGGGCCGCATCCAGGGGCGTGACGGCCTCGCGGATCACGGTCCCCGCCAAGGTCACGGCGGTGAGCACGGCCTGGTTGACGCTGATCTCAAGCCCGATGCCGGCGACCCGCGCGCCATCGAGGGACACGGTCTGACCCGGCCGGCCGACCGCGCCCTCTCGAACCAGTTGCCCCTCCCGCACCAGTCCGCGCTCGGCAAGTTCAGCGACCACACTCGACACGGTTGCACGGGACAGCCCGGTCTCGCTCGCCAGTCGAGCCCGCGACCAGCCGTCGCCGGAGCGCAGGTGCCGAAGGATGAGGCCCATGTTGGCCGCGCGCATCTCGGCCTGCGCCACCCGGGCTCCCAGGGAGCCACCCTGACCGGAACGTCGCGTCGATGCCCTCGCCATCACCCCTCCTCCCAGCCATTCGCAGTATGGACAGGATATGAACAAATCTCTCACGAATCCTCATCCGGCGCACCCATCGGGGGCCTCTGAGCGGGCGGCCAGACACGCTGGAGACAGCGGATTTGCATGCTCCGAGATCGTGGGCTAAGTTTCTCTCTGCGCCTGAACGAGGGAAACCCGGGCAGGAAAGCATGCGGACGTGGCTCAGCTGGTAGAGCATCACCTTGCCAAGGTGAGGGTCGCGGGTTCGAATCCCGTCGTCCGCTCGGAGAGGGCCTGAGCCTCCAGCAGGCCGGGTTGTTTTCCCCGGTGGAGTGGCCGAGAGGCGAGGCAACGGACTGCAAATCCGTGTACACGGGTTCAAATCCCGTCTCCACCTCGGGCGGTTGGCGCAGTTGGTAGCGCGCTTCCCTGACACGGAAGAGGTCATCAGTTCAAATCTGGTACCGCCCACCACCAAAACCCCTGGTCAGCCAGGGGTTTTCTCAATTCCAGGGTCGGCCAGTTCTGCCCGTCACCTCTCCAGGTGCAAACGCTCGGCGTCGTTGCGACAGTGTCGAAGGGCTTCGTCGAGCACGACCAGCGCCTCGCCGGTGGCGCCAGTCCTGGCCAGAAGCTCTGCACGAACCACCATGGGGCGATGGCTTGTGGCCATATCGATGCCCTCCAGCGCGGCCAATCCCTCGTGCGGCCCGTCGGCCTCCGCGACGGCCACGGCTCGAGCGCGCAGGCGGCTTCAGGGGCCAGTGCAGGGTGCGTACACAAGCGCATCCTCCACCAGGTCAAGACGCCGGAAGCGGCTGAGCGTGTCCTGCGGACTGCGCCCCTCACAACTGGTCACACGGGATCCACGACCGGGCTGATCTGCAGGTCATAGCGCGGCAGGACCTGCACCAGGTCGAGCACCGCATCCAGATCGGGAGCCTCGAGGAGATAGAAGCCACCAAGCCCCTCGACCGCCTCGGCGTAGGGCCCATCGGTGTCGGTTCGGACCCCGCCCGCGTAGCGCACCGTGGTCGCGGATTCGCCATCACCGAGCGCCTCCCCTGTCAGGATCCGCACTCCCTCCCGCGCCTCACACGCCTCGTCAAACGCTTCGAACTTGGCCATCAGTTCAGCTTGGTCGTCAGCCGTCATGCTGGCCCACGGTGCCTCGGCACCATCACCCATCAGCAGCACCAGATATTTCATGTCAGTTCTCATCATCGGCGAGTGTGGGCCGCGATTGCGACCTCACCACGATGACGAACGGGCGGTGCACAGATCGACAGCACCTCACACATTTTCTTTGCGGCAGAAACTATTGGCGCCTCATGATGGCCCCACCTTTTATTCTGATGCCATGGAAGACAGCGTCATGGCCTGGCTTGGGCTGATCCTCACGTGGACCCAATGCCTCGTCTTCTTGCTTGTCTGCAGAAGCGGTGCGCGGCCCGGCTCCACACCCAACCCCTATGCCGGCATTCGCCTCGAATCTACGACCAGAAGCCCTGCAGCCTGGCAAGCAGCCCACCGCGTCGGCCTGAAGCATGCACGGCGCCTCGCGGCCAGCATCCTGCTGCCCAGCGCAATCGTCATGGTCTTCTTCCCTCAGGCCCCAACGTCTGTAACCGTTGCTGAGTGGGTGCTGGCAGGGGTGAGCTTGGCTTGGATCCTGGTCGCCAGTTCGGCTGCCTCCCGCGCGGCGCTGGCAACGGAGCCCTGACCGGAAGGCCACATGGCCCAGCGCGATAACAGCCGTAACTCCGAGAAACGCGTCCCGACCCGCCATGAGCTTCGTCGACACAGATGAATGGCAGTCGCGTCAGGAGGGATCCCCCATACGCTGACAATCTTCGAGGCACTAAAGCAGGAAATGGACGCGCACGACCTCACCGAGGACAACGTTTTCTATCCCGTGGCTGACGACGTCCACCGTCGTCCTCCTGCTTCGCGCGGCGGTAGGCCGCCACGTCGCGCGAAGTCGAGAGGGGGTCGGGATCCGCCAGAACCGTCGCGATCAACCTTGCAGCCAGTTCCTCGTGGCCGCGTTCATCAACGTGCCAGGGGTCGGCGTACCAATCGAAACGACCGGGCAGGTCCTGCCAGTGGGCGAAGTGGTCGACGAGGAGGAGTTGGCGTTCGTCGGCGAGTTTGCGGATGACATCGACGTACGCCGGAAGCGCAGCATGGGTGCCCTCGCCGCCGTGGCCGACGGGGTAGGGCGTCTGCAGGATGGGCAGACCACCCAGGCCAATGACCCTCTCGACGAACTTCTCCAGACCGTTCTGGAACCGATCGATCCCGGCGATCCCCCAGCCTGCGTCGTTCATCCCGAACAGGATCGTCACAAGATCCGCCCTGTGGCGCTCGACGCGGGCACCGAAATCCCAGAGGGCCTCCCCCACAGTTGCCCCCGCGACGCCGCTGTTGCGGACGACGTCCTGCGCACGAACGGGTCCCGCGCTGCTTCGCAGATACGCCTCGAATCGACCGGCGTACCCGAGCTCCGGCCGCCCCAGCCCCCAGCCTTCGGTGATCGAGTCACCGGTCAGCAGCCAGGTAACGGGCCCGTCCGACAGAACACGGTGGAGCGCAGCGCGCGGGGCGTTCATGTCCAGCAGACTAGGGCGCAGGCCGTCGGGCCCAGTTGCCCTGCCCAATGCGGCGCATGTCGGTGCCGAGCGTGCGCATCTGGCGGGCGTACTCCTCGAAACCCACCCGGGCCCACATGCCATGCCCCGGCAGCACCCATTCCACCGGAAGCTCCCCGAGCGCCTCCATCGAGTCGGCCAGGAGGCTCCATGACTGCCAGGTCTGGCGCGGAAAGACATCCAGAGTTTCCCGGCGGACGTGCCAGCGCAGGCTGTCACCGGTGAACAGCAAACGGTCATCGAGGTGGAAGGCCATGCTCCCGCTCGTATGCCCCGGGATATTCAGGACAGTGACCCCTGGCCAGAGCTGCTCCCGCTCGTCCCCGAAGTGATTCTTCGCGTACGCCGCAGCGCTCGCCTCCGAGTGGTGGATCCACGCCTCGGCACCGAACCGTTCCACCCAGGCGTCCCCACCCGCGACGTGATCCCGATGGGTCAGGAGCACCCGGGCCACTCCGCCCAACTCCTCGACCGCCGACGCCAGGGATCCGCTG
>JAUNUL010000247.1 GCA_030538175.1 Propionibacteriaceae bacterium
CTCGATCTGCTGGAGCACGTCCGCACCACCGGGGTCACCAAGACCGACCGGACGGGCACCGGGACGATCAGCGTGTTCGGCCACCAACTGCGGTTCAACCTGCAAGACGGGTTCCCGCTCGTCACGACCAAGAAGGTGCACCTGCGGTCGGTCATCGGCGAGTTGCTGTGGTTCTTGCGCGGGGACTCCAACGTGCAGTGGCTCAACGACCACAAGATCACCATCTGGGACGAATGGGCCGACGCATCCGGTGAGCTCGGCCCGGTCTATGGCGTGCAGTGGCGGTCCTGGCCCACCCCCGACGGTGGTCACGTCGACCAGATCCACCAGGTCATCGAGTCGCTCCGAGCCAACCCCGACTCCCGCCGACACATCGTCAGCGCCTGGAACGTGAGCGAGCTCGCCACGATGGCACTCCCGCCGTGCCATGCCATGTTCCAGTTCTATGTCGCCGACGGCCGACTGTCCTGCCAGCTGTATCAGCGTTCGGCCGACCTGTTCCTCGGCGTGCCGTTCAACATCGCGTCGTACGCCCTGCTCACCCACATGGTCGCGCAGGTCTGCGGGCTCGAGGTGGGCGACTTCGTGCACACCTTCGGTGACGCGCACATCTATCTGAATCACCTGGAGCAGGTGGAAACCCAGCTCACCCGCGAGCCGCGCCCTCTGCCTCGGCTGATCCTGAACCCTGCGGTCACCAACATCGATGGCTTCGGCTTCGACGACATCGTCGTTGAGGGGTATGACCCGCATCCCGGGATCAAGGCCCCGATCGCCGTATGAGCGAGCAGCCCGACGTCACGGCCGTGGCCGATCAGATCACCGCCATCGCGGCCGTGGCCGACAACGGAGTGATCGGCGCCGACAATGCCATCCCCTGGCGGCTGGACGGCGACTTCGCGCGGCTGAAGCGGCTCACGATGGGCGGAGTGCTGGTCATGGGGCGCAAGACCTTCGATTCGATCCCGGGCACGCTCCCGGGGCGGGAATCGTTCGTCGTCACGCGCAACCCGGCCTGGCAGGCACCCGGCGTACGGGTCTTCGGGGATGTGGACGAGGCCCTGGATACAGCCTTGGCGACCGGGAAGCCCGTCTGGGTCTTCGGCGGGGGAGAGATCTATCGGCAGGCGTGGGCGCGCACGACCGCGCTGGAAATCACCCACGTGCATCAGCAACCCGAAGGGGATGCCACGTTCCCCGCGATTGACGCCGCCGAGTGGGACGAGGTCGCTCGCGAGGAGCGGGAGGGCTTCTCCTGGGTCCGCTATGAGCGCCGCCAGCTGGTCTGACGGCGCAGCGAATCAGGCGAGCTTGAGGACGAACTTCTGCTCGACCCGGTTGGTGACCGGGTGGCGGCGGGTTTCATCGGTGCCCTGCCAGCCCATCGCCTCATAGACGAAGATCGCGCGGATGTTGTCCGCATAGACCCAGAGCTCACCGGTGTCGAACCCGTTGTCGCGCATCGCGCCCGGCACGGCGACCAGGATGCGACGCGCCCAACCTTCACCCCAGTGACCCGGGGCGACGCCCATATAGCGCAGCTCGCCCACGGTGTCGTCCTCGGCCTCGCGCGCAGGCTGGATCGCCACGAACACCAGGGTCTTGTCGTCCTGGATGAGGTTCAGCAGGAACGAACGCTCAGAGGCATCCAGGGCCTCCTGAATCATCGGGATAGCGGCGGCATATCCGTCAGAGCTCGCGACATTCGTGTCGCGCATTGCCGTGGCCAGGGCCCAAATCTTTGCTGCACTGTCAGCCGCTGAGGCATCCCGTGTCTTGATGATCTCCACTTTGTCTTTCCTCCTGCTCGTGGGGGGCGGGCGGTCGGCGTGCCGAAGAAGGGAGTCGAACCCTCACGCGCATGCGCACAGGAACCTAAATCCTGCGTGTCTGCCAGTTCCACCACTTCGGCGTGATGTCCAGTGTAAGCGGGCTCGGAACACGACCGTCCGCAGTGGTTGAGCCTTGGACGGGGTTCGCTGGGGGTTCGGTCAGATGCCCAGATCGCGACGAAGCCGGGCCACGTGCCCGGTCGCCTTGACGTTGTATTGAGCAATGGCCACCGTGCCGGCACCCGACTCATCGACGTCGATGACGAAAGTCGAGCGGATGACTCCCTCGACTTCCTTGCCATACAGCTTTTTCAGCCCGAAGGCGCCATAGCTCTTCATCACCGCGCGGTCCGCATCGGACAGCAGGGGGAAGGCGATCCCCTCCTTGGTGGTGAAGCGGGCGAGCTTCTCCTCCGCGTCGGGGGAGATGCCCAGCACTTCGACGCCGGCCTCGGTGAACTCTGCATCGGCCGCTGTGAAATCGACGGCCTGGGTCGTGCAGCCGGGGGTCATCGCGGCTGGATAGAAATAGACGACGACCCTGCGGCCGGCGAAGTCGGACAGGGACACCGTCTTGCCCTGGGCGTCGGGGAGGCTGAAGGCGGGCGCCGGGTCGCCGGCGGACAATCGGGTCGTCATGCCGCTCACCCTAGCGCTGCTGGTCGGCTGGTGCCCTGCTGGTCGCAAGGGTTGGGGGCTGTATAGGCTGTCCACCGAGCACGCCCCATTCAGGACCCGGACAGGAGCACCATGGCCGATCAGACGTCCCATCGGAGCCGGTCGCAGATCGAGGCCGATCTCGCCGCAACCCGAGCCCGGCTCTCCGTGGCACTCGAGGACCTCGTCGATCAGGTTCACCCGGCCAAGGTCAAACAGCGCCAGGTCGCGAACGTCAAGACCCTCGTGCAGGGTGAGTTCGACAACGCGCGATCCCAATTCCGCAGCGTGGCCGGCGAGTGGCGGATCGATCGCATCGCGATGATCGGTGGATCCGTGGTGGGGGCCATTGTCCTCGTCGCGGTCCTGCGTGGCATCGTCCGCCGCGGAAAGGTGAAGGGCGAGCTCGTCAAGTGACCGATGACTCCAGCAGCGACTCCCTGCCGATCCGGATGCTGCACGACCGCGTGCTGGTCTCCACCGAAGGGGAGTCGGGAGAACGTCGCAGCGGGGGCGGCATCCTGATCCCCGCGACCGTTGCCATCGGTCGTCGGCTCACGTGGGGCCGGGTGGTCGCCGCGGGCGGGAGCGTACGCGCGGTCAAGGTGCGTGATCGGGTCCTGTTCGATCCGGCGGATCGCGCCGAGGTCGAGGTGCGCGGCAAGGACTATGTGTTGCTCCGCGAGCGTGACCTGCACGCGGTAGCCGAAGAACGGCTGTCCGAGGGCACCACGGGCCTCTATCTCTGACCCCTCCTCTGGCCCCTCGACGGCCGATTTGCACTCTGCGGGGGGCTTGGGTATTGTTTCTCATCGCGCGCACCGCTAGCTCAACTGGCAGAGCAATTGACTCTTAATCAATGGGTTCAGGGTTCGAGTCCCTGGCGGTGTACTGGGAAAGAGGGTCTGACTAGGCATTATGCCGAGTCAGACTCTTTTTCGTTTCCACTCAAATGGACGAAAGTGCCAACCATCGGGCTACATCCCAGGATGGCTACATCCCCAAAATGTGCCAACCAATTGGCCAAGCTCTGGTGGCGTCCCGGGGCCGTGCCGCATAGCCGCTGCGTCACGGGGAGAGCGCCCTTGTCCATCAGCGGTCGTGGCCGCCGTGGTGCGGAACGGAGGTCCGCTGCGTCACGGGGGAGCGCCATTGTCCATCTGGGGTCGGGGCCGTCGTGGTGCGGAACGTGTGAAGCGCTGCCCAGTCGAAGCCACCTGAATCCATCATCGGGCGAAGACCTGCCCGCAGTCCGCGCACCCAGCGCAATCCTGATCCGGCCAGGAGTTGTCCACAGATGTTGCGTGCGGGCCTGATTCTGTCAGTCGGGGACTTTAGAATATGGAACATAAGTTCGATTCTTAGGTGGTTCCCATGACCCAACCTCCACCCGATGCCCGGGCAGCCGACCCAACCAGTCGGACCGGGAATGTAGCCGGTTCGACCAGCGCGACGGGGTACGCGACCGATTCGACCAGCGCGGCCGACAAGACTCTGGTTCCCGACGTGGCTCCCGTTCTCGACGGCATTACCGGCCATGGCGATCACCTGACCAGCCCGGCCACCGGCTCAGGCGGTCCGACCACGGTGACGGGCTCTGCCGGGGTGGTCGAACCGGTGCAGGGGTGGGATCGGGTGCGGGTGATTCAGAGCCTGCGCGCGGCTGCTGCACGTGAACGCGAGGCGGAGGTGGACCAGTACGCGTTGGTAGCGGCGGCTGCTGATGTGTATTCGTGGGTCGATAACGCCGCTGAAGCCGCGGATGTCTATGCCGGCGGGACCGAGCAGGCATGGCCCCCGCATGTGGTGCATGGTGAACGGTTGTGGCAGTTCGGGTCCGATGGCACGCCCGAGGTCGCGGAGTTCATTACCTTCGAGGTCGGGCCCGCGTTGGGGGTTTCGCCTGATGCTGCGGCGGGGTTGATCGCAGACGTGCTCGACCTACGCCACCGCTTGCCCCGCACCTGGCAACTCCTCCTTCAAGGGCGCGTGTTGGGGTGGGTCGCGCGGAAGATCGCCCAAACCACCCGCCATCTCGGCCTCACGGCAGAGATCACCGAGTTGTTGGATCAGCACATTGCCCCGTTCCTGGAAGGCTGGACACCGAGACAGACGCTGGCCCGGGTTGCGATGTTGATCGCCCACCTCGACCCCGACGGGACCGAGCAGCGCCGCCGCAGCG
>JAUNUL010000248.1 GCA_030538175.1 Propionibacteriaceae bacterium
GAAAGGAGTCGCGAGGAGCTGCACAGCGATCTGCAGGAGCATCAGCACAACCATGAACGGGATCATTGCGGTGAAGACCGCTTCGACGGCCCCGCCCCGACCGGCAGCCTCCATGGCCGGTGTCAGGAACATCTGCGGGAGGATCTGGGCGAGATAGCTGATGACGCCGACGATGAGGCTGGCAACCAAGTAGTAGCCCAAGGTCCGCAGCACGTTGCCCTTGGTGAGCGCCCAGGAACGCTTGAGTCCATCGATCGCGCTCTGGTTCTCGATGGCCAGAGCCTGGATCAGATAGAGGAAGCGAACCTGGAAATAGACCGCCGCAATGCCCACGGCGATCATGACGACGACGAAGAGGATGATGACGCCGGCGAGCGCACCGGCTGAGCTGCTCGATCCGCCGGTCGCAGCGCGCATCGTCATGACGACGATGAGCGCGGTGAACGCGCCATAGAGCAGGAAAATCGCCCCCACGAGCGCAAGGCCCAACATCAGGATCCGCCCAACCACGCCGGACGTGCGACGGAACAGGTCGCCCAGCGTGGACGGCTGACCGTGAATCTCGTCATGCGCCCCGAGCACGATCATCGCTTGGCCCTTGACCTGCACCAGCAGAGAGCCAACGGTCGCCACGAACATCGCGATCACGCTCACGATCAGCAGCGCGCTGACCGACTGCTGGCTGATGGACGTGCCGATGCCGACGAAGAACAACGCGAGGGCCGCCAGGATCAGAACGCCGACAGCAACCCCCTGCAGGAGCGCGATCAACACGAAAGTGCTTGCACGCCGACGGAACACGTTGACGGCGCCGCTCAGAGTGTTGCCCAGGTCCAGTGGGCTGGGACGGAGGATTTCGGGGGACGGAATAGCCATAACTCCATCGTAGGTTCCCGCACGGTCGAATCACCGTTGTGACCGATTCCCTTGCTGGGCCCATGGTTGACCAGGGCAGCACGCCCACCTTGACCCAGGGGGTCTGCGGCCGGGCACTCGATAAGGCACGATGTTGCTGTGCCCCAATCTCTCAGTTGTTTCACAGCCGTTCCGGTCAAAGCCGCGGCCCTGGCATCGGACACCTGGGCAGACGCCGACTGGTCACTCGGCGCGCTCTTCAGCCCGTTCGAACAGTCGACGACTTTTGCGGTGCATGCGCCAGCGGCAACCCGCGTCGTGCTGGAGATTTATGCCGCAGCGGCCGGCCATCTGGCGGCGGCTGACTTCGCAATGGCTCGCGGCGATGATGGGGTGTGGCGCGCCAAACTCAGTCATGCCGAACCAGGGACGCTGTATGGCTTCCGGTGTTGGGGGCCGAACTGGCCATTCGACCGGGCTTGGACACGGCACGGATCCGCAGCCGGCTTCATCGCGGATGTGGACGATGACGGGCACCGATTCAACCCCAACAAGGTGCTGTTCGATCCCTATGCCTTCGAGATCAGCCACAACCTGATGGCCCCGGAGATCACCCTCACTGGCGGGGACCCGACCTGCTTCGGCACTGGTGGCGCGATCCATCGCGGTCGCCCCCTGCGGGAGATCGACACCGGCCTGTGGGCCCCGAAAGGTGTCGTCGTGGACGACACCACCCCGGCCAACCCACGCCCGGGACTCCCCGCAGAGGATGCGGTCATCTATGAAGCCCACGTGGGCAACCTCACCCGACACCCCAGCGCCCTGCAGTTGTCCACGATCCTCGCCAACGAACCGGGTTTCGAGGGGATCCAGAACATCCCGGAGGACCTGCAAGGAACGTACGCCGGCGCCGCCCTCCTCGCGCCCTATCTGAAAGGGCTCGGGGTCACGACGATCGAACTCCTGCCCATCCACGAGACGAACAGTTCCCCAAGGGCACACGACCGGTCGTCGGTGAACCACTGGGGCTATCAGACGATGGGCTACTTCGCGCCCAACCGGGCGTACTCCTCGGACCGCTCCCGCGGCGGGCCCACCCGCGAGTTCAAGCACATGGTGCGGGCCTTCCACGACGTCGGGATCGAGGTCTATCTCGACGTGGTCTATAACCACACCGCCGAAGGTGGAAACTGGAATCACGACCGGGACACCACGGGGTTCACGTCCTTGGGTGGGTTCGCGGTGAATGACTATTACGTGCAGACCAACGACCATTTCCTCATCGATGGCGCGACGGGAAGTTCGAATCAGGTCAACCATTCATCGGCGGCAACCCAGAATCTGGTGCTGGATTCGTTGACCTATTGGATCGACGACTTCGGCGTGGATGGGTTCCGGTTCGATTTGGCCCCCGTCCTCGGGCGCACCCCGGATGCGTTCGACCGGGAGCACTGGGAGGACCAGCGCAAGTTCTTCAGCACCCATCCCCTGCTCGCCTCGATCGCTGACCTGGCGGAGTCAAGAAATGTTGAGGTCATCGCCGAAGCCTGGGATTTGTGGGGCTATGAGGTCGGCAATTTCCCCTGCGGCTGGGGCGAATGGAATGGCCGCTATCGCGATGCGGTGCGCCGATTCCTCAAGGGCGATGGGAATGTCGGTGAGTTCGTCGACATGGTGAACGGGGACTACCACAACTTCAACGACCAAGGCGGTCCGCAGCGGTCCATCAACTTCGTCACCGCCCATGACGGGTTCTCGTTGATGGATCTGGTTTCCTTCATCACACCGGACAACAACCAGCCCTGGCCGTTCGGGCCCTCCGATGGCGGCGCATCCGACAATCTCGCCTGGGATTCCGGTGGTCACCATCCGCTGCGCCGCACCCGGATTCGCAACTTCATGACGATGCTCATGTTGTCCCGTGGTGTGCCGATGTTCACCTCAGGTGACGAATATGGCCGGACCCAAAATGGCAACAACAACCCGTGGTCACTGAACACCATCGGAATGTGGAACAACTGGGCCCAAGCGACATCGCCGCAGCCCACCCAATTGCCGGTCGATCCCAGCGACCCGGAGGGTCCTGCGTATTACGACGTCTTCGGCACCGCACCAACCAAGCACAATCCGCTTTTCCGATTCGCCCGGGCGTTGTTGGGCCTGCGCCGGGATCGGCATTCACTGCGCCAGCGGGCGTACGGCAATGACATTCTCGACGACGACGATGTCTCCTATTTCTTCGCCCGTCCTGACGGCAGTCCCCTCGCCGAGGGCGACCGTGGCGTACGCCTGCACATCGACTCCTCGGGAGTCGGCGAGCCAGACCTGCTCGTGTTAATCAATCAGACCCCGACGGTGATGGCATTCACCACCCTGCCCGACCACCGCTGGGCCCGCCTCATCGACACCGCCGCCTGGGCCGAGGAGCACGACAACATCTGGATCGACAACCCGGAGGTTATTCCCGGCAAGACGTACGCCGTGCGCCCCTGGTCCATCGCGGTTCTGACGGACCGCTAGCTGGTCTGTCTTGTCTGCGGCGCTACCGCGCCGCGATCGGACTGTGTTCCCAGGGTCCCTAGAAGTGATTGCGCCAGTGCGTTTGTGACATCCGGCACGACGCAGCACACGGCTCGGCGCTGCGATCATGCGCCTGCACCTCCCTACCCGACGCCGACGTTCCTACCTGTGTGTGGGTAGGAACGTGGGCTTCAGGTAGGGAAGTCGTGCGACCTTGTACGGCGGGGTGCCCGGCCAGGTACTTCCGGCGAGGACATCGCATCTGACCGGCATAATCTGCAGTCATCTGGCTCGTGCCTTGCATTTGCCCTTGTCATGAGTACGCCCACGGGATTGCGCTGCAGGATTTGCCGAATCTTTGGGCGGTAGCGCCGCAGACTAGACATGCCGGACGGACGCGACAGCCTTCTCGATGAGCGGTTTGGCGGAGCTGTCGGGGCGCTGGAAGGTGATGACCTGGGCCCACTTGCTGCCCTGCGCGGCGTCGATGACATAGATGTCGACCAGAAGTGGCTTGGGGTTGGAGTCGGTGATTTCGACGCGGGTGTGGAAGGTCTTCATGCCGCCGAGGGTGGTTTCGACGGTGACAGGGGTTCCGGCGGTGGCGCGTTCTTCGGTCGAGAGGCTGCCCTCGAGGCATTCGACGGTGCGCTCGCCCGCTGTGGCTTGGTCGGCGAAACCGGCAGCGTACGGCAGCCCGCCGATCGTGATGCCGGCCTCGTTCTTGGCGTCGTCGAGGTGGACATCACCGAGAGATGTGTGGTCGTCGAGCCAGGTCCAATAGCTGCCATCGAACGAGAACGTCCAGTCGGGCACAGCGTCATAGACGATGCCGGCCGAGGAAAGCTCGGGCTGCCAGCGTCGGGTGAAGCTGCCGTTGCCGCCGCTGCAGTCCAGCCTGGCTTCTTCGCCGGGCGGCATGGTCGGGGGGTTGGTGGGCGCGCTCGTCCCCGGTGGGACGGGCTGCATGGTCGACGGTGGGCCTGCTGGCGCGGGCGTGGTGTCGATTCCGGGCGTATCCGAGTTGCGGTTCGCGAGCCAGAATCCACCGATGCCGACGAGCGCCAGGACGAGGGCAGCAGCGGTCACGATGATTGCGGTGGTCCGGGGACCCCTGCCAGGTGCGCCCGTGGGTGCCTTCTGGTTCGCTGACGGGGCCGGGGATGAGGACGAGGCAGGGTCCATCGTTGCGGTGGTCCAGGTTCGGCCGTCCCAATAGCGGAGTCGGCCGGGTGCGCCGCTGGGGTCGGGGTACCACCCGGGTTGCTGCTGCATTCTTCGCCTCCCTGTCCAGCC
>JAUNUL010000249.1 GCA_030538175.1 Propionibacteriaceae bacterium
ATGGCGAAGCCGGAGTAGGTCCAGTCGGCCCGCTCGGGCGTGATGTCGACGGTGAACAGGACCGAGGTGACTGGCCACTCCGCTGCGCCGCAGACGAGTCCGACCTTGTCCCAGCCCTCGGCGGACCGTGGGGGATAGTGCTGTTCGACGAGCCGGACGACGTCGGCGACGGTGGTCATGGGGTGGTCTCCTCGACGGGGTTCGTGCCTGCGATGCGGGCGTGGGCGTGGCGGACTGTCAGCGCCCGGAGGGCATCGTCGCGGCACTCCGCGAGGATGCGGCGCACGGATTTGCTGAGCTCGGTGCGGCTCAGCCGGTCATCGAGCGTCGTGAGGAAGCCGTCGTCCGGTGCCGGGAACAGCATCCGTAGTGCCGTCTGGGCGAGGTGGACGCCTTGAGTCTCCCACACTCCGGTCCTGGCCGAGACCTGTTCGGCCAGCTCCAGATAGCGGGGCGCGAACCCGGCCAGGACCTCCTCCTGTCCGGGTTGGTGGAACTGGAGGCAGATCTGGCGGTGGGTCTCGTTGGGAATGCCACCTTCGGCCGTGGCCCGCTGCCAGGCCCGCTCCTTGGCAGCGACGGTTGGCTGCGCGGCCAGGGCGCCGGCAGCCCGCTCGTTGCCGCTGAGCGTGTTGTCCCGGGCGCGTTCTGCCTCGATCCGGGCCTCGTCGATGGCGCCGAGGCGCGACAACTGGGTGATCAGGTGCCAGCGGAGGTCGGCATCGATGACCAGTCCCTCGGGAATCTCCTGACCCTCGAGCCAGCCGAGCAGCAACTCGGCGCCGGCCGTGGAATTGACGGCCTGGGCCAGCGCCCGGGTGAACGCCAACTGATGGTCGGTGCCGGGGCCTGCATCGCGCAGCAGTGCGGCGAGGCCAGCGATCCATGGGCTCTGGGCCGCAGCCCGGTGTTCCGGGGCGACGAACAGGGTGGTTGCCAGCTGAGTCTGCCCGAGAACCCGGGAGACCGCGGTCTGGTCGGATTCCTGCGCGACCCCGCGCACGACCATGTCCCGATACTGGGCGACAGGCAGTTCGGCGTCGCGGCACATGTCCCAGGCGGCACCCCACAACAGGGCGCGGGTGAGTTCGTCCGGGAGCTGGTTGATGCGGTTCACCATCGTGTCGACGGAGTGTTCGTCCAGTCGGATCTTGGCAAAGGTGAGGTCGTCGGCGTTCACCAGGACCAGGTCGGGCCGGGGGAGACCTTCGATCTCGGGGATTGGCGTACGCTCCCCGACCACGTCTGTCTCGACCGCGAGCAGCTGCCCCAGTTGGTCTTCCTCGATCCGGAAGAGGGCCACCGCAAGTCGGTGGGTGCGCAACGTGGGATGGTCGGCGGGAGCGCTCTGCCGGACCGCGAAATCGGTGATCCGGCCGTCCTTGCAGAACGTGTACTCCGGAGTCAACGTGTTCACCCCGGCAGATTCGAGCCACTGGGCTGACCACCCCGACAGGTCACGGCCCGATGTTTCCGTGAGGATCGACAGCAGGTCGGTGAGCTCGGTATTGCCCCACGCATGGCGCTCGAAATAGCGGCGGGCGCCGGTGAGGAAGGCGTCCTGGCCGACGAACGCCACGAGTTGGCGCAGCGCCGAAGCGCCCTTGGCGTACGTGATGCCATCGAAGTTCAACTCGACTGCGGCCAGATCAACCATGTCGGCGGCAATCGGGTGGGTCGACGGCAACTGATCCGCCCGATAGGCCCACGTCTTGCGCGCATTGTTGAAGGCAGCCCAGGCGTGTCGGGGATCATCGTCGATGCGCGACTGTGCGAAGTGGGATGCCCACTCGGCGAACGACTCCTTCAACCACAGGTCGTCCCACCAGCGCATCGTGACGAGGTTGCCGAACCACATGTGCGCGAGCTCGTGCAGGATCGTGTTGTCGCGGTTCTCGAACTGGGCACGGGTCGCGCGTGACCGGAAGATCAGGTCGTCCCGAAAGGTCACCAGACCGGGGTTCTCCATGGCGCCCGCGTTGTACTCGGGGACGAAGGCCTGGTCATAGGAATCGAACGGGAGCGCCGTGCCGAAGTGCTCCTCGAATACGTCCAGCCCGGCCTGGGTGATGGCCATGATGCGGTCGGGATCGACATGGTCGGCCATCGACATGCGGCACAGCACCGAGGCCGGCACCGGACCGTTGACACTCCTCAAGTGAGTGCGGACCCGGTGATAGTCACCCGCCACGATCGCTGTCAGATAGGTCGGCAGGGGTGGGGTTGGTGCGAAGTCCCATCGGGCGACACCATCGCCGACCGGTTCCGGGGCGACGTCCACGGAGTTGCTGAGCACCAGCCAGTCCTGGGGTGCGATCACGCTGATCGTGAAGGTCGGGCTGCTCGAAACAGGCGAAGACCTGACGGGCATCCGCGGGCTCGAATTGCGTATAGAGATAGACCCGGTCATCCACATCGACGAAGCGGTGCATGCCCTGGCCGCTGCGGCTGAACCGATGGGCCGCGGTCACGACGAGTTCGTGTGTGCCGCTGCTCAGGTCCAGAGGCAGCCGAGCGCCATCGAACCGGCTCGTGTCCAGCGGGAGGTTGTCAAGGGTCGCCGCCAGGACCCGGTCGGCGATGACATCGACGAATGTCACGCCCGCAGTCGAGGTGAACGTGATCCGGGAGGTTGTGATGAACGTCCCTTCCGGCTCGAGTCGTTGGCCGTCCGGCGTACGCCCGCTCAGGTTGACCTCGACGGCGTACGCCTCCGTTGCCAGCAAGTCCGCACGCGCTGCAGCTTCCGCCCGCGTGATGTTGGTTCGATGCACAAGACCTCCTGAACCCTGACGTCACTCCTTGGGGGAAATGCCGAGCCTAGCGGTCGATCTGACTGACCGGTCCGTCGGCGGTGCTGGTTAAGGTTGCCCTATGACTGACGCCACAAAGCCGATCAAGGTCGATTTCTGGTTCGACCCACTGTGCCCCTGGGCCTGGATGACCTCCCGCTGGATGATGGAAGTGGAGAAGGTCCGCGACATCGACCTCACCTTCCACGTGATGAGCCTTTCTGTCCTCAACGAGGGCCGCGACCTGGACCCGGACTATCGGGCCAAGATGGACCAGGGCTGGGCCGGGGTCCGTGTCGCGCTCGCCGTCGACGAGGCCCATGGCAAGGAGAAGTTGAAGGACTACTACACGGCCGTGGGCACCCGGATCCACCCCGGGGGTGCCGACAGTGGCGACCGGGCCACCGTCGAGGGCGCGCTGGCCGACATCGGACTGCCCGTTGAGCTGGCCGACGCCGGCGACACCGACGCCAACGACGAGGCCCTGCGCCGTTCGCACCATGCCGGCATGGATCCCGTGGGCAGTGAGGTCGGCACGCCGGTCGTGCACGTGAACGGCATGGCGCTCTTCGGTCCGGTGCTCTCGCCGGCACCCAAGGGCGAGCAAGCCGGTCGTTTGTTCGATGGCTTCGCGCTGCTCACCGAATACGACGGCTTCTTCGAAGCCAAGCGCACCCGCACGGTCGGCCCGATCTTCGACTGACTGTCCCTTGGCTGACTCTCGTCAGCTGACCCGTTAGCTGAGCCCTCGGCCCGCTGCGGCGCGCAGAAACGCGTGCCAGTTGTCGGTGCTTGCCAGCCCGCCGCTGCGGCCGAGGGCACCCAGCACTGCATTGCTCGCCCGTCGGGTCGCGGTGTCCATCCGTCCGGTGATCTCCACTGCCTCATCGAACAGCCACCGGGACGAGGCCTGCACCACTTGGACCTGGACGCGCGATCCCGAACGGAAGGTCGACAGCCCGGACCCACTGACGCCGTTGTCGATGTGGATGTGGTTGCGGTGGGCGGCATCGAACAAATAGGTGAGCACATAGGCGAAATGGATGTGCAGGTGCGCCGCCAAGGACCAATAGCGCCGGCGCAGCGCCGGCTCATCACCAGTGCCCGCCCACAGATCTTCCCGGCACGACACCAGCACATCCTCGCCCCGACGAACGCGCCCAATATCGAACGCCCGACCGGCGTGATGCCAGGAGTCGCAAGTGTTCCCGCCGTCGATCCACGCCCCATAGCTGTCGATGCGGTCTGCGGCGGTCAGCCCTGACGTCTCTCGCCAGTCGGTCCACCACTCCGTGAGCTGCCGATGGAAGCCAGCATCGAAATGAAACGACCGCGGACGTCCGTCGAGGTCATAGTGCAACCGGGCGCCCCCAACGTCACCGTGGCGCGGCAGCTCACTGCGCGGGACGCAACGGGCCCGCCCCGGTCGGGGGCGGTCGATCACCGACGGCACTGAACACCCGCTGACCGCGAGCGCGCCACTGGCCACCAGACCGGTCAGGAGGTGGCGTCGGGAAAGCACCCGTTGAGCCTACGCAGACCGACAAGCCTGTGGGTGGCGGAACCAATCGGGCTCACCGACGCCGACGGTTCTGTCGCGTCCTGGTGGCGGGTTGGTCGAGGCGGGCGAGCAGACGATCCGCGGTCCGCTCGGCCTCGGCCAGGTCCTCAGCGCTCGGCCGGGACACTTCCCGGGCCCGCAGTGCACGAGCGGGGGTGACCAGGCCGGACACCCCGTCCCGCCCGAACTCCCGGTGCACTGATGGCTCAGGATGGCGCATGCGGTTCAGGATAGACCGGCTGGGGCGCCGGGTAGCCTCAGGTG
>JAUNUL010000250.1 GCA_030538175.1 Propionibacteriaceae bacterium
CGAACTGGTGCAGGAACGCCGGCGTTTCGATCGTGAGCAACTCCAGCCCGGCATCGATCGCGAAGGTGATGGAGAACCCCAGCCCACCAGAACCCTCCTCGACCGGCGCGTCCACCGTCGAGAAGTCGTTGAACTCCACTCGCCACACGGGTCGCCGCGTCGAAGCGCTGATCGCCTTCAGTGGGGCGACCCTGTCCAACTCCCTGGAGGTCAGTTGACCCTGCTGAACGCTCAGATAGCGCTCGACGCCCGGGCTGACCGGCACCCGAGCCCAGGCGACCGAACCGTCCGAGGGCAGCCAATCCGCGTACGCCTCCGGGGCCGGCCTCCCCAGACCCAGCCAGCCCGCCACGAGGACGAGGAGGGCGAGGGCGGGGAACACCAGCGCCTGCAGCCAGCTCGGGGTCCGTCCCCGCAGTCGAGCTTCCTGACTCATGGGCCCCACCTCCTGCCACCGATGCGTCCCACCCGCCCACTCCCGGGAGGGTTGATCCTGCACGTCGTGTCGCACACTATGCGGAGGCGGTGACACTTTCTGCGGACGCTGTTGCGGCGTACCGCCGGGAGCGCTTAACGTAACCTACGCAACCGTAACTTACGGAACCGTAGGAAAGGAGCCAGCCATGGCGGTCGACCGCATCACCGAGACCCTCAGGCCGCTCAAACCGAAACTCCGCGGCTGGCTGCACGCCGGCTGGACCCCGCTGGCCCTGATCGGCGGGCTTATTCTGGTCATCGGCGCCCCGACCTCCGCAGGCCGCATCGGCGGCGCGGTCTTCCTTGTCGGCTCCCTGCTGCTGTTCGGCACCAGCGCCCTCTATCACCGCTTCACTTGGGGACCCAACGCTGACGCCACACTGCGCCGCATCGATCACTCCAACATCTATGTCTTCATCGCTGCCACGTACACACCCCTCTCGTTGCTCCTGCTCACCGGTGGCTCCCGGGTCGCCCTGCTCACGCTGATCTGGACCGCTGCCGCCTGCGGTCTGTTGTTCCGGGTCTTGTGGCTGTCGGCGCCCCGATGGCTGTATACCGCGCTCTATCTCGTGATGGGGTGGGCTGCGCTCGGTTGGCTCGGGCAGTTCTGGACCGCCGGCGGTCCCCTGGTCTTCGGGCTCATCGTGGCTGGCGGTCTGTGCTATTCCGCCGGCGCGGTCGTGTACGCCAGGAAGCGCCCCGACCCGTCCCCGACCTGGTTCGGCTTCCACGAAATCTTCCACGTTGCCACGATTCTGGGGTCCGGCTGTCACTACGCCGCGATCGCCATCGCGACGTTCAGCCTGGGCTGACCGCCCGGCAGCCTGCGCGGACCGCACGCCGTCAGCCTGGGTCGGCGAAACCGAGTACGCCCATCCGCGAGACCACGACAAAGGGCGGTTGTCTAGACTCGCTGGAGACATGGACGTCGAGCTGACCGAGGTTTTGGATTTCCTGGCCTCCCACGAGCCGTTCTCGGACTTGCCCAGAGAAGTGCTGCGCACGCTGCCGAGCCAGTTGACCGCGCGCTATTACCGGCGAGGCACCGTCCTCTGCGCTCTCGGGGAGCGCAACGAACACCTGTTCATTCTCCGCTCCGGCGCAGTGGACCTTCATGACAACCAGGGCACGCTGATCGAACGCTGCGCGGAGGGATCCAGCCTCGGCATCACCGCGCTGCTCGATCATGCGCCGTCGGTCTATAGCTTCACCGCGCGCGAGGATTCGCTGGCGCTGCTGATGCCCGCGCAACTGTTCCGGCGGCTGTGCGCTGATGAGCCGGTGTTCCAGCAGTACTATCTGCGCCGCAAGAACCGCGTCCGCGAGGGCGTCGAGGCACTGCACGCGGGCCGCGGGGGCGCCATCCTGAAGACCCACGTGCGGGAGATCCTGCCGTCACCGATGGTGGCCACCGATCCTGATACGTCGGTCATGGAGGCCGTGCGGATCATGGCCGACAACACCGTCTCCGGGCTCCTGATCGTCGAGGACAACAAACTCGTCGGCGTGTTCACCGACCACGATCTGCGTGTCCACGTCGTGGCCGCTGGCCACTCGCTGTCACTGCCGGTGCGGATCTTCATGTCCGAGAACCCGGTCTTCGTCACCGATGAAGCGCTCGCTTTCGAGGCCCTGCTCGAGATGGTCAGCCGCAACATCGACCACCTGCCCGTGACGAACAACGGCGTCCCCGTCGGCATGGTCACCTCCCGCGATCTCATGCGGCTGGAGCACACCAACCCGATCTATCTGGCCGGGGATATCGCCAAGCAGCGCGACTTGGCGGGGCTGGTCGCGGTCAGCCGACGCCGCAACAAGGTCGTGGAACAACTCGTCGCCCAGGATGCGACCGCCGACGACATCGGCCGGGTCGCGACCGCAATCGGTGATCAGATCACCCGGCGGCTGCTCCAGCTGGCCGAAGCGGAGCTCGGCGAGCCGCCTGTCCCCTATTGCTGGATCGCGCTCGGCTCACAGGGGCGCCTCGAGCAGGGCCCGGCGAGCGACCAGGACAACGGGCTGATCCTCGACGACGCGGCCCGACCCGAGCACGCCGACTATTTCGCGCGACTCGCCGAGTTCGTGGTCCATGGCCTCGCTGACGCCGGCTATCCCCTGTGCCCGGGCGACGTCATGGCTACCAACCCGCGTTGGCGCCGCCCGTTGGCGATGTGGCGTCAGCAGTTCCGGCACTGGATCGTCGCTCCCGAGTCCGAGGCACTGTTGAGCGCCCAGACGTTCTTTGACCTGCGCCCGATTCATGGTGCGCTGCGGCTGGGGCACACGCTGATCGAGCAGATTGCCCGCGAGGCCCGCGGACAACCGAGATTCCTCACCCACCTGGCCTCACATGCGGTCGCCCGTCAGCCACCGCTCGGCTTCTTCCGCAAGTTCGTGGTCGAAAAAGAAGGTGCCCACGCGGCTACGTTCGACATCAAACAGTTCGGCATCGGGCCGATCGTCGAGATCGCCCGCGTGCTGTCGCTGTCGCGGGGGCTCGCCCAGGTGAACACCAAGGAGCGCCTGCTGGCCGCACGTGGGGCCGGGGCCCTGAATGAGGAGAACGCCCAGGACCTGCTGGATGCGTGGGAGTTCATCAGCTACGCGCGACTGCAGCATCAAGCGGCCCAGGTAGCCCGGGGCGAGCAGCCGGACAACTACATCCCCCCGGCCGAGTTGAGTTCGTTCGATCGGCGGCTGTTGCGGGAGGCCTTTGGTGTCGTACGCAAACAGCAGCAGGCACTCGCCTATCTCCACAAGACGCACCTGACATGATCGGCCACTGACATGATCCGGCGACTCTTCGGGGATCGGGTCGACAGCCAACGGCGACAGGCGACCCGGAATGCCCGCGGCGTACTCCTGGACTGCCTCACCACGCCGCTGCCGGACCGGACGCAGCCGGCCCGGCGACTGCCTCTGCTCGCGGTGGACTTCGAGACCACCGGGCTCGATCCGGCCACCGACGACCTGCTGAGCGTGGGGTATGTCGAGGTGAACGGCTTGGAGATCGACTACAGCACCGCGGGGCAGTTCGTCATCCGCGGGGCGGCCGAGGTCGGCCAGAGCGCGACCGTGCACGGATTGACCGACGACGACGTGGCCGGTGGGGTGACGTTGCGGGAGGCGATCACGGCCACCGTCGAGGCGCTCCGCGGTCGGGTCATGCTCGCGCACTTCGCCGATATCGAGGAGAACTTCCTCGACCGGGCCTGCCGGGACCTGTTCGGTGCGGGGCTGCCGATGCTGTCCATTGACACGATGATGCTCCAACACCATCTGTTGGAGCACACGAATACCCATCACGGCAGCGTGCGGCTGTGGGGGGCACGTGAACGTTTTGGGCTGCCGGTCTATCGCGCCCATGAGGCGCTCACCGATGCCGTCGCCTGCGCGGAATTGTTCCTGGCCCAGATTGCGGAGTTGGGCGAGTCGACGTCGCTCAAACAGCTCGTCCGCTGGTCAAGCTGACCTGACGCTCTGCAGCAGTCGCGCATTGGCTGTGGACAAGGGTCCCGGACGGGGGTGGGAAACGACCATGCTTGATGCCATGACCCTGGACGCCATGAGTTCTGCCGACGTCAACCCATCCGCTGCGCCCCCGCCCGAGGGCGCAGCGGCCTGCCCATGGCCGGGCAGTGATCCTGCCTATCGCGCCTATCACGACCAAGAGTGGGGTCGTCCGGTCCACGATGACCAACGGCTGTTCGAGAAGCTGGTCCTGGAGGGGTTCCAGGCGGGGCTGTCGTGGCTCACGATCCTGCGGAAGAGGGAAGCCTTCCGTGAGGTCTTCGCCGGATTCGACCCTCGCTTGGTTGCGGAGTTCGGCGCTGAGGATGTGGAACGTCTGATGGGCGATGAGCGCATCGTCCGGAATCGCCGCAAGATCGAGGCGGCGATCGCCAACGCACAGTCGGTGTTGGCACTGGCCGAGGAACACGGCACCTTCTCCGCATTCGTCCGGGAGTTCGCGCCCGTCCAGCACACGCGGCCGACGACGATGGACGATGTGCCGGCCCACACGGCGGAATCGAAGGAGTTGGCCCGCGCTTTGAAGCGAGCTGGTGCCCGCTTCGTGGGACCCACCACGATCTATGCGTTCATGCAGGCGATGGGGGTGGTGAATGACCA
>JAUNUL010000251.1 GCA_030538175.1 Propionibacteriaceae bacterium
GCCTCGACGATGAACCGCGTGTGGGTGTTGCGGGCGTACTCCGGATACATCGAATAGGTCGGCCCGAACGTCAGCAGCGACCTTTCCGGCCCGGCGAAGGCCTGCAGGATGTGCGTCATCACCTCGTTGGAGCCGTTGGCCGCCCAGATGTTGTCGGCGGTCAGCCCGTGGCCGAGATAGTCCGCGAGCTGCGTACGCAGCACCCGCGCTTCGCGGTCCGGATAGCGGTTCATCAGCGTGGCGGCCTCGGCGGCGGCAGCGGCGATCTCGGCCCGGACGCGGTCGCTGGGGGCGTACGGGTTCTCGTTGACGTTCAGCAGCACCGGCACGTCAAGCTGGGGGGCGCCATAGGGCTCCTCCCCCACCAGCTCGGGCCGCAGCGGCAGGTCGGCCAAGGTGATCGGCGTCCGCTCGACGGTGCGCTCTTGGGGACGGGTGGTCACGGTGTCCTTTCGGGTGAGCTCAGCAGGTCAGTCGTTGTCCGCGGCGAAGCGCACGGTGACCGCGGCCCCGTGTGCGGGCAGGTCCTCGGCGGCGGCGAACGTCTCCACGGTGTGGCGGACGTCGGCGAGCGCGGCGGCGGAATAGTCGATCAGGTGCACGTGGCGCAGGAACGACTGGACGGTGAGACCCGACGAGTGCGCAGCGGCACCGGCCGTCGGCAGCACGTGGGTGGATCCGGCGCAATAGTCGCCGAGCGACACCGGTGCATGGCTGCCGATGAAGATCGCCCCGGCGTTCGTCACCCGCTGAGCGACGTCAAACGCGTCGCGGGTGTGGATCTCGAGGTGTTCTGCGCCGTAGGCGTCGACGACGGCCACCCCCTGCGCGAGGTCATCGACCAGCACGATCCCGGACTGCGGGCCGGTGAGCGCGGTGCGGATGCGTTCCTGGTGCTTGGTGCGGTCGACCTGAGGCGCGAGCTCCGCCTGGACGGCGTCGGCGAGCTTGGTCGAGTCGGTGACCAGCACCGACCCGGCGAGCGGGTCGTGCTCGGCTTGGGAGACCAAGTCAGCGGCGACGTGGGCCGGGACGGCGGAGTCGTCGGCCAGGATCGCGATCTCGGTCGGGCCGGCCTCGGAGTCGATGCCGATCCGACCCTTCAGCAGTCGTTTGGCGGCAACAACATAGATATTGCCGGGTCCGGTCACCAGGTCGACCGGTTCGCACAGCCCGGGCACACCGTACGCAAACATCGCGACGGCCTGGGCACCGCCGACCGCGTACACCTCGGTGATGCCGAGGATGGAACAGACCGCCAGGATGTTCGGGTGCGGCAGGCCGCCGAACTCGGCCTGGGGCGGGGAGGTGACAGCGATCGAGCGCACACCTGCCGCCTGGGCGGGCACCACGTTGTGGATCACGCTCGAGGACAGAGGCGCCAAGCCACCCGGCACATAGAGCCCCACCCGGTTCACCGGGATGGTCTTGTGGATGACTCGGGCGCCGGGGGCGACGTCGACGGCGACCTGTTCCTGGCCCCGCTCGGCGATGGCGACCGTGCGGCGCCGCTCGATGGCGACTTCGAAGGCAGCCCGAACCTCGGGATCGAGCTGGGCTTCCGCCGCAGCCAATGCCTCTGCCGGGACCCGGAAGCTCTCCGGCACAACGCCGTCGAAGCGCTCGGAGAGCTCCCGCAGCGCCTCCTCGCCACGCTCGGCGACGGCATCGCAGACGGGAGCGACGGCGGCCATCGCAGCCGCCACGTCGAACGGCGCGCGCGGCACGATCCGCCGATAGTCGAGGGTTTCGCCGGCACCCAGCCGGCCTCGCAGATCCAAAGTTCGCAGCACGGGGCCGATTCTCTCAGAGCCGACCCAATGTGCCGCAGGAATATCACCGCCAGTTGGGCGACCGACCGGTCAGGGCGGGTGCCGGGGCAGAATCGCCGGCATGTTCATCGGGTTCGGGACGGTCGTCAATGTCGCCACGGTGGTTGTCGGCGCGAGCATCGGCATGGCGCTCGGTCACCGGCTGCCCGAACGCACCCGCGACACTGTCACCGACTCCCTCGGCTTGGTCACGCTGCTGATCGGTGCGTTGACCGCGATGGACGTGACCTCGAGCGTCCTGCGTGACGCCGTCGGCCCGTCCGCGCCGGTGCTGATCGTGCTCGGGTCGCTGCTAATCGGCGGGATCGTCGGCTCGCTCATCGATCTTGAGCGCCGCTTGGAGGGACTCGGTGGGTGGATCCGTCGGATGTTCGTCCGCAACCGCCCTCAGAACGGCCCCGCCGCTACGGCGACCACCTTGCCGGGAACCGACGCGAACGCGATCGATGAGACCGGGACGGACGCGCAGCAAGGAACCGGTGCCGCCCACCTGAGCGCCCGGGAGCGGTTCATCGAGGGCTTCGTCTCGGCATCGTTGCTGTTCTGCATCGGCCCGCTGACGATCCTGGGGTCGCTGTCCGACGGACTCGGCAACGGCGCGGATCAGCTGATTCTCAAGGCAGTCCTGGACGGCTTCGCCTCGATCGCGTTCGCGGCATCGCTGGGCATCGGCGTCATGGCCGCCGCGCTCGTCGTCGGCGTGGTCCAAGGATCGCTGACCCTCGTGGGCTTCCTGCTGGGCGACTTTCTGCCCGAACCGCATCTCATGGCCTTGACCGGCACCGGTGGCTTGTTGCTGCTCGCGGTCGGCATGCGGCTGTTGAACATCCGCCAGATCCCGGTCGGCAACCTGTTGCCCGCGCTGATCGTGGCGCCTTTGTTGGTCGAGATCGTCGTGCGGATGCAGGGATGAAGGGGTCGTCGGGTACGCCGGCCACCGTCACGCTGGATCGGCTGGGTATCCCCTTCACCGTCCATGCGTACGCCCACACCAGTGGCACCAAGAACTTCGGGGCCGAGGCCGCCCGTGAACTGGACCTGCCACCCGAGCGTGTCTTCAAGACCCTGCTGATCGACACCGGCGCGGGTTTGGCGGTGGCCATCGTGCCGGTCGCCGGTGAGCTCGATCTGAAGGCCGCAGCAACAGCACTCGGCGTGAAGAAGGTGGCCCTGGCCCCACCGGCCGTGGCGGAGCGGACGACCGGCATGGTCGTCGGTGGCATCTCCCCGATCGGTCAAAAGCGGGCTCTGCCGACGCTGCTGGACCGTTCAGCACTGGACTTCACGACGGTGTTCGTCTCCGGCGGTCGCCGAGGCCTCGATCTGGAACTGGCTCCCGCTGATTTGGTGCAGGTCACCGAGGCGATGGTGGCGGTGATTGCCCGTCGCTGAGGGCGGCTGATGCGGGCGGCACCGGATGCGGGAAACGTGTCCGAGACCGGATGACCCACGCGATGGAGATCGCGGCGACGCCGAGCAGCAGGCCTTCGACCGCCAGCACCGGCCAGCCGAGCACGCTGAGCGCCACCACGGCGATGAAGTTCACACCACCGTGGATGACCATCGCCAGCAACCAGGCAGCTCCTGCCTTCCCTCGGACGATCCCGAGCAGCACCAGCACGCTGAGCGCGATGTGCAGCGCGATCGCGGAGAACCGCTCCAGCCCGCCGGCGACGGCACCCAAGACGCTCACACCGCCGAGTTGGGTGGCGAGCGCCGCAGCCGCGTCGGGGGGCATCGTGGCCGCGAGCGCACCCCACCGCCCCATTTTGACCATGATGCCCAGCACCAGCACGCCGGCCAGGCTGAGCCCGACCAGCACGAAAGCCTCCAGGCCTCCGTGACCCAGCCCGAACGCCACACCGTCGGCGTGTGTCCGACGGTGGCGCTTGAGAACGGTGCTCATGACGATCAGGCGACCGGTTTCCTCGAACAGGGCCGCGCTGAAGCCGAGCACCAGCGCGGCGAGCACCGCATGGCTGAGCAGAGCCCGCCATTCCGGCAGCACCGGCAGCACGCTGGTGATGAGCGGGATGCGGGTCAGCAGTTGGGTCACGGCGAAGGTCAGGATGCCGAGGCCGAAGCTCGTCCACAGCCAATGCCGGCCACGCGCCCATCGGGCCTGCACCAGGACCGGTCCGATCAGGCAGAGCAGGGCCACCACGCCGACGACGACCAGCGCACCGGTGGAGACGTCAGTGGGTTGCATGACGACCCTCCAGGCCAGGATCCTCGGGATCGGGGACGAGTGCGGAGATCAGCATCAGCACCAGCACGGCCCCGAACGGCCACACCACCAAGCCCACCGTGGCGCGCAGGGTGAATTCGATCGGCACGATATCCCCCGGTGCTGCGGTCGCGAGCCGGCCGCTGATCGGCCCGGGCCCCAACAGCGTCCCGACCCCCCAACACAGCAGACCCATCACCGTGGAGGCGACGATCGCGAGCGGCACGCACTGCCAGCCCAAGCCACTGAACCACGACCAGACCACGATGCCCACCGTGATGCCCAGCACGAGTCCGAAGATCATGAACCAGGCATCGGCGGCCACGAAATTCGCGAGGCCCCGTTCGGTCACGCGGGCCTGCCCATCAGCTTGGATCTGATAGGTGGCGAGCGGGACGACGAGGAACCACAGCATGCCGGCCAGGCAGCCCACCACGGTGACGCCGGCCGTGAAGAGCGTGAGCCACTTCCACAGCGGCTGGCGAATCGGCCGCGGCATGGGAAGGTTCTGCTCGTCAATCAGCACC
>JAUNUL010000252.1 GCA_030538175.1 Propionibacteriaceae bacterium
GCCGGCCTGCAACAGCAGGACAGCGACAAGGATGATGTCGAGGAAGAGGGCACCGGTCACCCACCCATTGTCATGCAACGGTCAACTGTCCGGACCGCGCGTGAGATGCGCCATGTTTTCGGGCCGGATTGCGCGTACCCGCACGCTGCGGGTTCAATCGTTCTAACCTCAAGAACGGACACCCTGCAATGGCGCAGGGTGAATCGACGAGGAAGTGTGAACGTGACCGGGCAACCGACTCGCCCGCATGGCACCGCGGTTCCGCGCGTTGCCCACCGGGCCACCACAAGACCTGTTCGCCTTTGGATCCTTCTGCTCGCCGGGTTGGGGTTGGTCCTCAGCGGCTGTGCCGGTACGCCCCCCGCGGGCGCTGATCGCCCCCATGTCGGCGGCGAGGCCACGCTGGAGTTGCCCGATCTCGGATCGGTGACCTTCCTGTCCGGCATCTCGGGTCCGGTTCGGCTCGGGATCGGCATGGTCATCTGCCTGTTCGGACTGGGGTTCGGTTTCGCGACGTACGCCCAGCTCCGCCGCATGCCGGTGCACACCTCGATGCGGGAGATCTCCGAGCTGATCTATGCCACCTGCAAGGCGTACCTGCTGCAACAGGGCAAGTTCCTGATGCTGCTGTGGGTCTTCATCGCCGTGGTGATCGTGGCCTATTACAAGTTCCTCGTGGACTTCTCGTGGGGCCGCGTGGTGATCATCATCGCCTTCAGCCTGATCGGCATGGCGGGGTCCTATGGCGTGGCGTGGTACGGCATCCGCGTCAACACCCTGGCGAACTCACGGGCGGCGTTCGCGTCCCTGCACGGGCGGCCCTATCCGGTGCACGGCATTCCCATGCGCTCGGGCATGTCGGTCGGGATGGTGCTCATCTCGGTCGAGTTGTTCCTGATGCTGGTCATCCTGTTGTTCCTGCCCGGTGAGATCGCAGGCTCCTGTTTCATCGGCTTCGCCATCGGTGAATCCCTGGGTGCGTCGGTGCTGCGGATCGCCGGTGGCATCTTCACCAAGATCGCCGATATCGGCTCCGACCTGATGAAGATCGTCTTCAAGATCAAGGAGGATGACGCACGGAACCCCGGTGTGATCGCCGACTGCACCGGTGACAATGCCGGCGATTCCGTCGGGCCTTCGGCTGACGGTTTCGAGACCTATGGCGTGACCGGCGTCGCCCTCATCACGTTCATCCTGCTCGCCGTCCACGACCCGGGTGTCCAGGTGACGCTGCTGGTGTGGATGTTCGTGCTGCGCGCGGTGATGCTCGTGGCCTCGGCACTGTCCTATCTGGTCAACGACCTCATCACCCGCGGGCGCTGGGGGAAGGCCACCCAGATGGACTTCGAAGCCCCGCTGACCAACCTGGTCTGGCTCACCTCCGTCGTCTGCATCGCGTTCACCTTCGGCACCTCGGCGCTGCTGCTGAGCCACGAGCCCAACGGGCTGTGGTGGAAGATGTCGGCGATCGTCACCTGCGGCACCCTGGCCGGTGCACTCATTCCCGAACTCGTCAAGGTGTTCACCTCCACGACCGCCAAGCACGTCCGGGAAGTCGTCAAGTCCTCCCGAGAGGGCGGCCCGTCGTTGAACATCCTTTCAGGTCTGGTGGCCGGCAACTTTTCGGCGTACTGGCTCGGGATCGCCGTCGTCGGCCTGATGGCCGGCGCCTATGGCCTCAGCGAGCTCGGCCTCGACGAGCTCATGCTGGCTCCGGCGGTGTTCGCGTTCGGTCTCGTCGCCTTCGGGTTCCTGAGCATGGGCCCGGTCACCATCGCGGTCGACTCCTACGGCCCGGTCACCGACAACGCCCAATCGGTCTATGAGCTGTCGCAGATCGAGGACATCAAGGAGATCGACGCCGAGATCGAGCGCGACTTCGGGTTCGTGCCGCAGTGGGACCGGGCCAAGCTGATGCTCGAGGAGAATGACGGCGCCGGCAACACGTTCAAGGCGACCGCCAAGCCAGTCCTGATCGGCACGGCGGTGGTCGGGGCGACCACCATGATCTTCTCGATCATGATCGGTCTCACCCAGGGTCTGCAGCCGGACTTGGTGGCCAACCTGTCGCTGCTGCACGCGCCGTTCCTGCTCGGCCTCATCACCGGGGGTGCGGTGATCTTCTGGTTCACCGGGGCCTCGATCCAGGCGGTGACCACCGGTTCCTATCGGGCCGTCGAGTTCATCAAGGACAACATCAAGCTCGACGGGGTCAGCCGGGCCTCCAACGCCGACTCCACCCGGGTGGTCGAGATCTGCACCCAGTACGCCCAGAAGGGCATGCTGAACATGTTCCTCGCCGTGTTCTTCGCCACCTTGGCGTTCGCGTTCACCGAGCCGTACTTCTTCATCGGGTATCTGGTCTCCATCGCCATCTTCGGTCTCTATCAGGCGATCTTCATGGCCAACGCCGGTGGTGCCTGGGACAACGCGAAGAAGATCGTGGAGGTCGACCTGCACGCCAAGGGCACCCCCCTGCACGACGCGACGATCGTCGGCGACACCGTGGGCGACCCCTATAAGGACACCTCGTCGGTGGCCCTGAACCCGGTCATCAAGTTCACCACGCTGTTCGGTCTGCTGGCCGTGGAACTGGCGGTCAGCCTCGATCATCAAGGTGTGGGCGCTTGGACCTATGTGCTCGCAGCCGCCTTCTTCGTCATCGCCTGTGTATTCGTCTGGCGTTCGTTCTATGCGATGCGCATCCGCGCCGCAGCCAACCTGGAGGAGAACCTGCGATGAAGGTCGCCATCAAACTCGGTCTGACCGCCAACCAACCCCTGGTCGACGAGCACGGTGAGATCGTCGGTCTCGGTGCCGGCCCGATTCTGGTCCGCAGGCTGCTGCGTCTGTTCGAGCCGGCCATCCTGATCGGTCCGTCCAGCCAACGCTGCAACGGGTTCGACATGATGCCGCTGGAATTTCTCGACGCGAACGACACCCTCGTGATCAACCTGGACGTGATCGACTCGACCTATGTGTGGGGTGTTCTGCACTCGACGGCCGCCGAGCCGAAGCTGATGAACTTCGTCTGGTGGTCAGCGACCCAGAACTATCACCACCGGGTCAACAAGGCCTTGCTCGGTCTGACCTTCGCCCTGTTCCCGACCTTTGCGAATTCGGAGCGGACGGCCAGTGAAGTCCGCGAGATCATGCGCAAGTGGACGACGACCCCCTTCGTGGAGCAGGCGCGTCTCTCCTGGTCGAATCTGGGCGTACACGCCGAACGCGTCCTGCCGCGCCGGGAGCCCGAGGTGCCGGTCGTGCTCTATCCCGCGATCTATGCCCACGAAAGCAAAAGACCGTGGGAGTTCATCAACGTCGTGGAGAAGGTCGCAAAGAGGGCACCGATCCAGGTGCAGATGCGGCTGCACGAGGCACACCTGATCAGCGAACCGGCGATGCACATGTCCCGGCACCGCTGGGCGTGGGTCGGCCCGCTGCGCACCCGGGAAGGCTATTGGGAAGCCCTGGCCGGGACCACGGCATTCCTCGCGACCTCGCGCTCGGAGTCCTACGGATTGGAGTACATCGAGGCACTCCTCGCCGGGGTGATCGGCATCTTTGCCGATGTGCCCTGGGCCAGGGCGATCCTGCCGGACGACTATCCGTTCTTCTTCTCCACCGAAGCAGAAGCGGTCTCCTTGCTCACCCGTGCAGTCACCGATCCGGCTGGTTGCCGCGCCGAGGTGGACGCCGCCGCCGGCGGTTCGTTCGCCGATTGGATCCGGCAGCACCACAGCGACGACGACTTCGAGCGCGCCATCGCCACCAAGGTGAAAGCCTGGTTCGGGGAAGCACCCGGACCGGCAGCCAACCTCGTCGGTTGACCGGCGTTCCATTTCGACGCCGAGTTCGCGGTGTCGTCGTTCACAACGGCTAGTCTCCTGCCGCTTGGGAAAGTGAACACCTTTCCCGCTCGGAGGTTCCCGTGTCGTCCGTTCTTCGTTCCAAGAAGATAGTTGTTCCCGCAGCCATCCTGGCTGTGGGTGGTGTTGGTGCTGGAGCGACGACGCTCTTGCTGCAGGAGCCGGCCGCGGCTCAAACAGTCCTCGACTGTGGCACGTTCAATTTCCCCAAGTGTGGGAACACGGACACCCAGTTCGATGAGTCCTTTGTCGAGGCCGCCCCGGAGGTTACCTCGCGTGCCGTCGGGGGTTTTGGTGGGCAGGCGGACTGCACGCCGCAGCGTACGCCCGTTGTCTTCGTCCACGGCAACGCCGACCGGGCGACCAACTGGGACTCCGACATCACCGGTCCGGTGGGGGACCGGCCGGTGGCGCCGCACTCGGTCTATGACGAGTTCCGTGAGGCGGGCTATTCCGGCTGCGAGCTGTTCGGCCTCACCTATCTCACCGAAGCCGAACAGAAGGCGCCGCAGGACAACTACCACGAGCCGGACGGCTACGACGAGATCCTCGACTTCGTCGACGCGGTCCGTGACTACACCGGCAGCGACAAGGTGAACATCGTGTCGCACTCCTTCGGTGTATCGATGTCGATGGCGGCCATGACCTGGGACGCCGAGACCCGCTCGGGCATGGGCTGGGACCGCGTCGAGCGGTTCGTGAACATCGCCGGTG
>JAUNUL010000253.1 GCA_030538175.1 Propionibacteriaceae bacterium
TGGAGAAGGTCCGGTTCCTGTTCACTCCTGACGATCGGATCGAGATCGAGGAGAAGTCACGGCTCAAGGCTGAGGACGCCGGCGTACTGGACGCGGCCATCGCCGCGCTCACCGCACTCGAGGATTTCACGGCCGAGCCGATCCAGACCGCATTGCGGGAGTCGCTGGTCGAGGGGCTGGGCTTGAAGCCGAAGTTCGCCTTCGGACCGGTTCGCGTGGCGTTGACCGGCAGCAAGGTCTCGCCGCCGTTGTTCGAGTCGATGGAGCTATTGGGCCGGGCGTCCACGCTGGATCGTCTGGAGCGGGCGCGCGCCACCATAGAGGCCTGAGATGGCGTCCGGCAAGACCGAGCCCACCCCCGGCTGGGGCGGTGCTGCGCTGGTGCCCGCGCGCCCGGGTGCGACCTACCCGTTGATCCTGCGGGGTGAGTCGTACGCCTGGTGGCGCTCGGCGAGCGGTGTCCTGCTGGCGCCGACGTTCTGGTTGCTGTTCGGCGGAGCGGTCACGTCGGCGATCCTGTCTGCCGCGTGGTGGTTGGGGCATCGCGAGACCGACCAACAGGAGTTCTTCGCTGCTGCACACCGCTTCGAGATGTGGGAGGGGATGCTCGCGGCCCACCTGCAGATCGCGCTGCTGATTCCCATCTGTCTGCTGATGGTTCGATCGTGGCACTTGGTGCGACCCGGCTATCTGTGGTCGGTGTCCGGCGCTCCGCGGTGGCGTTATCTGGCGGCTTCATTCGGGGTGGCCGTGGTTGTGTTCGGTGCGTATATCGCGAGCAGACCACTGTTCGGTTCGCCCTTGGTGTGGCAACCCCAGCAGGGATTCTGGGTCTTCTTCCTCGTCATCATTCTGACCGCACCGCTGCAGGCAGCTGCGGAGGAGTTCTTGTTCCGCGGCTATCTGCTCCAAGCGCTGGGGTCGATCGTGGCCAACCCATGGTTCGGGGTGTTGGCGTCGGCGTTGGTGTTCGCGCTGTTCCACGGCACCCAGAACATCGCTCTATTTCTCAGCAGGTTCGCGTTCGGCGTGGTGATGGGCATCCTTGTGCTGCGCACCGGGGGGATCGAGGCGGCCGTCGCGGCGCATGTGGTCAACAACCTGTTCGCCTTTACGTTGGCGGGGCTCACGTCGACCATCTCCGCGTCCCGAACCATCACCGAGGTTGGTTGGGCCCAGGCCTTCGCCGAGGTCTTCAACTATGCCGTGATCGCCGTGCTGGCACTCGTGGTGGCCTGGCGGATGAAGGTTCGAACCACGGTGGTGGACGAGGTCCGTGGAACGGCACGCTGACACCCATGTGATTTGCGAGGAACAGCGGTCTGCAGTAATGTTTCTCCTCGTTGCCAAGGCAAAATGTTGAGGCAGCGCAACGCCGCAGGGAGACCCGCGGCATTGGGGTATGGTGTAATTGGCAGCACGACTGATTCTGGTTCAGTTAGTTGAGGTTCGAGTCCTTATACCCCAGCGGAGAAGCGATTTCGCACGGAATGACTGTCTGTGCTAGGTTTCTTCAGCTAGGGGCCCCGTTGTGTAGCGGCCTAGCACGCCGCCCTCTCAAGGCGGTAGCGCGGGTTCGAATCCCGTCGGGGCTACAACTGCCGGATTCCTTGTAATCACAGGGAATCCGGCACTTTCAATTTCAGGCCGAGACCGCTCGGAGTTCGGGCCCGGTACACAACGGGTACACATCAGCGAGCGCGGACACACGGGCCGCCTCCATGGCCTCCGCGACGACGTCGAGACGGTCGCCGAAAAGGTGCCCGTAAAGGTCGAGCGTCATGGTCGCCGACTTGTGTCCGAGCATCTGCTGAACGACCTTCACATCGGCACCGGAAGCGATCGCCAAGCTCGCCGCAGTGTGTCGCAATTCGTGGGGGTGGAAGACGTCGGCGTAGATCGGATTCCCCTTCTTGTCGACGCGATCCGTCATGGTCGCCAACCTCATCTCGATCGCGGCATCCTTGAGTGCCGCTCGTTGGAATGTTTGCGATCGCATGACGGCACCCCGAGATCCGGTGAAGACGAGATCCGCCTCGTCCCGGCCGGCCACCTGGCGCTTGAGCTCGGCGATCAGGAAGCGGGGCATCGGCACCTCGCGACGCTCGTGGCCCTTCGTCGGTCCGAACGTCATCTTGCCCCGGACCGGAGTGACCGACTCGGCGACGACGATGCGCCGACGGGGGAAGTCGAGGCGACTGACCTTGAGTGCCGCCATCTCGCCCCACCTCAGGCCCGTGTACGCGAGGAACCGCACGACGAGGGCATAGTCCTCACCGACGGCCTCCGCCAGCTTGTGCACCTCCTCGTGAGACAGGAAGCGCTTCTCGGACTCGACGACCCGGGGGAGGCTGATCCCGACGGCAGGATTCACCGCGAGCCGCCCATCCTTCACGGCGTAGGCCAGCACCATCGACAGCACGCGGTGCGTCTTGCGTGCCGAGGCCGGGGCCATCTTGAGCCCGGTGACCCACGTCTGAACCTCGGCGTGCGAGACGTCCGACAGCTTGACCTCGCCCCAACGTGGCTTGATGTGCGCCTCGATCGCGACGCGATAACGCTCCCTGGTCGTGGGGGAGAGATCCGCTTGGGCGGTGAGCCAACCGTCAGCCCATCCGCCGACCGTGAGCGCCGACCGCCGAGGGTCGACGAACGCCCCGCGCTGCTTGCTCGCCTCGACCTCGACGAGGAACGCCTCGGCGTCCCGCTTGAGATCGAACGTCTTCGTTCGCTGCTTGCCATCCATCGTTCGATAGCGCGCATACCAACGCTTCTTGCCATTGCGCTCTCGGCGCTCAACGCTTGCCATTCTTGTCTCCCTCGTGACTCTTGCCGTTGATCTTGTGGGCGACGTCGACGGCAATGTCGAACATGCTCTCGACGAAATCGATCGTCGCGGCCGAAAGTGCTTTCCGATCTATCTCGATCGTCCGCCCGTCGTCCGCGATCACGGCAGGGGCCCAGTCCGTCAAACTGGCTTCGTCTCGGCGACCGAATGTCTGATTGATGACGTACTCGTGAAGCTCTTGATCGGTGTCGTTGCCATCCTCAAGAAGAACAAGTTCGGCATAGCCGACTATCCAGTCGTTGGTTGCCTTGTTCAGTGCGGCCATCGCTTCGTCGAGCTTGCCTATTAGCTCCGTGGCCCGCCGCTTATCGAGGAGGTCAATCGGAGTGAGTAGCTCTTCCATCGTGGCGTCGAAGATCTTCGTCAAGGCAACCAGCTCGTCGACGCTGATCTTCCGTGTGTCCTCCTCGATCCGATAGATCGCTGAGGTCGCCATGCTGCATCCCACGTCGGTCATCTCCCTGGCGAGATCGGCCGGAGACCAGCCTCTCGCCGTCCGCTCCCGCTTGATTCGTTGAGCGAGAGTCTTCTCGCTGCCCAGTGTCCTCGGCTTGTTGTTGCGTGCCATCTCTCTCCGTTCCCTAACGGGGAATAACGTTAGTTGCGTTGGGAACCGTGTGTCAACGATGGTTTTCCTAACGGGGTCGAACGAACCTCGGGAAGGGAATCGTCGAATGACGATCAAATACTCGGACGAGGTCGAGCGAACGCTCGGTCGCCGCCGTCCGCTCATCGCCGAGGAGGTCGCCGATCGGCTGCGGACCTCCGTGGAGACGCTCCGCTACTGGCGCTCGATCGGCAAGGGCCCGAAGTCCTACAAGGTCGGTCGCCGCGTGCTCTACGACCCCGACGATCTCGACCTCTGGCTCGCCCAGGTCAAGGAGAACGGGGGAGCCGCATGAACGACAAGAAGAAGTGCGTCTACGTCCCACTGATCGTGGAGTGGCCTTGGTCGCCAACTTGGTCAGCTCGCTCCTCGACGAGGTGCCCCATGAGTGACGTGAGTTGGGCCGAGGATCTCTTCGGAGCCGACGAGATCCAACAACTGTGCGACAGCGCCGAGGATGTCGTCGCGGAAGAACTCTTGTTCGAAACCGCCGAGAAGTTCCGGAACGTCATCGCGTGGCGGCTGGCCAATGTCTCTGGCGAGCACAAGGCCGTGACCGACCTCGTCGTGTGGATCGGCGCGAAGATGCCGATCGAACTCGCCGCCACGGTCCTGAGCTTGACCCTGATCGAGGTCGTCACCAATCAACTCCACGGCACGAAGCTCGTCGCCGAACGTTTCGGTGCGCACGAGATCGGCGACTTGTGGGCCGACATGTTGCGGGAGTCCGAGGACACCTTCACTCAGCTGAAGGAGCGCAATGACCGAAACGAATGACCCCCGTCCTCGTGGGCGCGAGGAAGCGGGGGTCGGAAACCTTGCTGGCGGCAGGTCTGACCCGATTGTACCTGTCCTGATCGGCCTCCTCGAGGTCGATCTCCGAGGTGTCGATGATCCGACCATGGCGCTCTATGGCGCGCTCGCCGACGCGCCGACCGGTGCCTCGGTGAATCTCATCGTGGACGATCGGTGGCCCTCGTTCCGGTCGGTCGACTTCCTGCTGAGGGTGTCGTCGATCACGCTGATCGGTCCAAGCTCGCGTGCCATCCGCTGCTGGCGAGATGCCCTCGATCAGGCCCTTCGCCGATCCGTCCGTGAGCGCGGACAGCGGGACC
>JAUNUL010000254.1 GCA_030538175.1 Propionibacteriaceae bacterium
ATGCGGGCTGCTGTGATGCGGGCCAGAGGCAGGGAAACCTCTGCAGCCCCGGCTGCGTCCGCCGGTTCGGGCGTGTCCCCTCGACGGAACCGGACCATTCCGGCGGCGATGTCGAGGGGCAGGAGGATCTCGAATGTTCTCGTCCCGTCGGCGGCCACGAACTCAACCTCGATCGGCTGTGCTTGGCGTGCAGCCTGTCGGAGCGTGGCGATCGCATCCATCGTCTGCGCAGAGGTTCGCTGCTGCTCGCGGCGGCTGACCAGGGTGGCCGCGATGGAGGCGGGATCCGGGGGTGGCCGCCGCGTCCGCCGTGGAGCTGGCGGCCGGCGCGGGGGAGCACTGGCGACCATGTCACCCGCCGCGTTCTCCGCGGCCGGTGTCAGTCCCAGGGAATGCAGCAACGTGACGACCTCGGCCGGTTCGGCGTCAGCGACCAGCGTTTCGGGCCCGACCTGGCGCAGCCCGAGGTCCGCGCTGGCGGGGTGCTCGAGCGCCGTCGCGAGTCGGACGGGGTCATCGATCCGGACATAGGCCCGTGCGGCTCCGACCCGGATCGTGCCGTGCAGTCGGGCGAGGTCACCGATGAGGTACAGCAATGGTTGCGGCACACCTGTCCGCGAATGCCGTGCCAGCCAGGCTTCGATCGCCTCACCGGTCCAGCCGGCCGCGAACGCCCGCGACAGCGAGGGGGCAGTGAACCGGTACACCCCACCCCCACCCCGGGATTCGTTCTCCGCCAGCAGAGCGAGCGTCGCCGCCGTTGAACGGTCGACAGGCCCGGTCGCGACCGCGGTGAGGTCGGACTGGAGCACCACGTGGTCGACCAGATCGGGAAACAACGCCACGACATCGCCTGGCAACGGGGCGCTCAGCCCGCCCGCCAGCGTCGACACTTGGCCGAAAGCCGTGACCCCCAACCATTCCGCTTCCGAGAGCACCTCGCCGATGAACGCGGTGAGGTCACCGGTGCGGGTCAGCGCCGGCCGCTGCCAGGCCACCAGCGCAGCCAGCCCTGCGATCTCGACGGCAACACCTGGTTCCAGTGCGGTGAACAGGGTCTCGCGCAGCCTTCTTGGCCAGGTCCCGTCAGCGCCTAGGGCGTTTCCCGGCCCAGCTCCCGCCCCCGCAGCCGCCGGCACCAGTGTGCGTCCACCGTCTGCGCGGGAACTGGCGTACCAACGCCCGGACCTGAACCAGGTCCGCAGCAGCTTCGCGTACCGATCAGCCAAACCGGCCTCCAGCCAATGCTGGTACGCCTCAGTCGGCACGATCGCGGGCCCGGTCACGACGAGCAGACGTGCGGCGTACGCCACCTCAAGCGCGAACGCGGCCTTGGCGGCGGTGGTGTCAACGCTGTTGGCGAGCACGGTGAGGTCCCGGCTGGCGAGCCCGCCGGTGCGCAGGGGAGCGGGTGCCCGGGTCGTCAGCGCATCAAGCAGGCCCTCGACCATGGTCACGAACTCCACAGCCGTGCCGATAGCGGCGGAGTCGATGATGCGAGCCTCGCGTCGACCGGGGATGGGTGCCGGTGGGGACGGGACGGGATCCCGGAGAGTGCCGCCGCGCAGATGCAGCGCCACTTCCCGCGGCAGGATCACCGTTCCCGGATCGATCACCTTCAGCAACCCGCGCGCCAGCAGGTGTTCGACGGGTGTGGCCGGTTCGATGATCGTCCGGTCGGCGTTCTTCACCGCACCGGTCGGTGGTCCCCAGGCCAGCCGCTGAAGCACGCCCTCGGCGGCCTCGGGCAGATCCAGGAGAGCCTCCTCGATCTGTGCTGACCGCAGAGGATCGGCCGACGGCCCGGCCAGTCCACCCGGCCACGGCATGAAGTGGTGCGACAGCGCATGATCCCAGGCGCCCCACAGGAGCCCAAGGTTGCGGAGCCGTTGCACAGCCGGGTCGGGATCGAAGCCGACCAGATCGGCGAGGCTGCTGCGGGTCATTTCGGTCGGCGTCGGCACTGCCGGGGTCGGTTCGGCCGGCGTCGGTGCTGTCCCGGTGGGAGCGGCCAGCACCGCGAGCGCTTCGGCGACGGTCAGCTCATGGTGGGTGAGCAGGTCGATCGCCGTGCGCACGGAGGCGGGTGCGACCGCGCGGTCCGCGAGTTCGGCCAGATCGGCCGGCGGTGGGGCGAGCAGGTCCACTCTCTCGGCCAGGAGCGCAGTCAGATCCTCGACCGACCAGGTGCTGAGGGAATGGAGGAGACCGGCCGTCACCGCGTGCCAGCCGCGGCAGATCGGTGTCGGCCTAGGACTCTGGTGCCGGCAGCAGTGACGTCCAGCCGGGAGATCACATCAAGCCGGCGCATCAAATCCAACCGGACCGTCGAGTGGGCGGGTGCTGGGGTTGCTCGCCCGCAGCGAGTGCCTGCCAGACGATCCCGACCACGCTCAACAACACCAGCCAGCACGCCACGGTGGACACGGCTTGGACGAGTTCGAAGTACGCCAGCCAGTCCGGCGACGCGAACACCGCCCCGAGCAACACTGACGTTCCGAGAGCACCGCTGCCGACCAGGAAGGCCAGGCGCACCCAATGCCGTCGCAGCGCGATGCGGCCTGATGTCAGGAACGCCATGATGAACATGAGCGGCGACAGCCAGCCGAACATGGGCACGGCCATCGCCAACCCGCCGAGCAGCAGCGTGATGAACGTGGGTGCTGTCACGGCGTTGAAGACGGCGTCCACCGTGGGTGTCGTTCGCGGGCTGGGGACGTGGCCGGGCGGCAGCCATTCGGCTTGTGGTACGCCACCCTGGCCGACGGGGCCTGGCCCAACCGGGCCCATGGCTCCGGCTGATCCGACCGCTGCGTCCCGGCCGCTCACGGTGAATGGCATCCGCGGATCGGGTGGTGGCGGTGCAGCCGCCACGGGGGACCCGCTCGGTGGTGCCCACTGCTCGGCCGGCAGCCCGGATGGACCGCTTGCCCCACCGGGTTGGACGTGGTAGTGGATCACCGTGCTCCAGGCAGAGTCGGTCTCGGTCATGACGCTGCTGGCCACCGCATAGGGCTCGGTGGGATCACGCAGTTCGCCTGGGTCCGGGAGGTGTTCGGCCAACGAACGCAGATCCCCGCGCTGGTTGAACGACGGTTCCGTCACCGGGGCACCCGCGGATGGAACCTCCCGCGGCGGGGTCCTCTCGAGGGGAGCCACGGCCGCGGGCGGGTCGAAAGCGAGGGGGCGCGCGGCGGGCGCGTACTCCGGTCCGTCCTCCCAGGTAGCCATGGAGTAATCCTAGACGTGCCCTCACCCTGCCCGGCTAGACTGAGGTGGGCCCCGGCACAACAGGTCGGGGTTTCGTGTTCAGTCTCGAGTGAGGTTGCAGTGCCGGTTGGCAAGGTCCGTTTCTATGATGCGGAAAAGGGTTTCGGATTCCTGGTCAAAGAGGGGGGCGGCGATGTCTATGTCCGCGCCAATGCCCTGCCTGCAGGGGTTACTGCGCTGAAGCCGGGACAAAAGGTGGAGTTCGGCGTCATCGAAGGCCGCAAGGGCGAACAGGCCCTGTCGGTGACGATCCTGGAGACCCCGCCCTCGCTGTCCAAAGCGTCCCGCAAACGTCCCGAACAGCTGGCCGTGCTCACCGAGGACCTGATCAAGCTGCTCGACGGAATCGGTGCGGGCTATCGCCGTGGCCGACATCCCGACCCCAAGCATGCGCAGAAGATCGCGCAGGTGTTGCGCGCAGTGGCGGACGAGTTGGAACTCTGAGGGAACGGCCCCCACAATGTCTGAGATGACCGAGCAGAAGACCCGGACACGTCGCCCGCGGGCGCCCAAGCTCGACCCCGCGTGCGCGGAGGCGGTCGACCTGGCGCGGAGTGCGGCACTCGAGGCCGCATCCGTCACCCAGACCGTGGGCGATCATCTGGCCGTGGTGCCCGAGGCAGATCGGGTGGCCACCCACTATTTCGCGTCCACCCACCCCGGCTATCGCGGGTGGCGTTGGGCCGTGACGGTCGTGCGGGCCTCCCGCGCCAAGAAGGTGACCGTCGACGAGGTGGTCCTGCTCCCTGGTGACGATGCGATCCTCGCTCCCGAGTGGGTGCCGTGGGCCGACCGGATCGAGGCGGGGGATGTCGCACCCGGCGTCCTCATGCCTACCCCGGATGACGACCCGCGGCTCGAACCGGGTTATACGGCAGGGGAGTTCGCAAAGGATCTCGAACCCGCCGAAGCCTCCGCGATGCGGGCCGTCGTTGCCGAGCTGGGGCTCGGCCGCGAACGCGTGCTGTCCGCCTTCGGTCGTGACGAGGCCGCCGAGCGCTGGCTGGAGTCCGAAGGGGGCCCGGAGACCGACCTGGCCCGTCAGGCCCCGGCCAACTGCGTGAGCTGCGGCTATTTCCTGCGGCTCAGCGGCAGCATGGGGGTCCTCTTCGGCGCCTGTGCCAACGAATACTCCCCGTCCGACCGCCAGGTTGTCAGCATCGACCACGGCTGTGGCGGGCACTCAGATGTGGTGGCGCCCGAGCGTTCCGCAGAGCTCCCCGCGCCGATCTGGGACACGATCAACACCGAAGAAGCTCTCTTCGACTGACCGCGCCGCAACAGAATCCCC
>JAUNUL010000255.1 GCA_030538175.1 Propionibacteriaceae bacterium
GGCGATCTCGTCGGCATTGCCACCCATGACGGCGAAATGTTCCTCATCGCCCACCGACCCGTCATAGGTCAGCCGATAGATCTGGTCCGTCGCTGCCGTCTGCCCCAGCTCCGCTACGACAATCTCGACCTCATAGGGCTTCTCGCCGCCGGAGGAGAAGATCGTGCCGAGCAACTGGGCATACGCATTCGCCAAGCCGCGACCGGTCACGTCCGCGCGGTCATAGGAATAACCGCGCATGTCGGCATGACGGATGCCGGCGATCCGCAGGTTTTCGAACTCGTTGTACCGTCCCACGGCGGCGAACCCGATGCGGTCATAGATCTCCGACACCTTGTGCAGGGCCTGGGAGCGGTTCTCGGCGACGAAGCAGATGCCATCGGCATAGCGCATGACCACGACCGACCGACCGCGTGCGATGCCCTTGCGGGCGAAGTCGGCGCGATCCTTCATCTGCTGTTCGGGTGCCACATAGACGGGCATGCTCATGTCAGCGCTCTCCTGGCTGGGTCAACGTTGGTCGGAGATGGGCGATGGGGGCCGCGTCAGATGAGCGGCGCGGCGGGGCCATCGGGACGCTCCTGACGGGCGGCGACGATGCGATCCACCAACACCCCAATGCGATCGGCGTCGAACGTGTCGATGCCGTCAGGAGAGGCGGTCATGACGACGGGGAAGATCCGGCGCTGCATGTCCGGACCCCCGGTGGCGGAGTCATCATCGGCGGCGTCATAGAGCGCCTGGATCACGACCGTGGCACACTCCTCGGCGGTGAGGTCCTGCCTATAGAGCTTCTTCAGCGAGCCGCGGGCATAGATCGAGCCCGAGCCCACCGCATGGAAGGCCGTCTCCTCATAGCGACCGCCGGTCGCGTCATAGGACCAGATGCGACCCTGTTCGGCAGCCAGGTCCCAGCCGGCGAACAGCGGCAGCACCGCCAGCCCCTGCATAGCCATGGGCAAGTTGCCCCGGATCATTGCCGCCAGGCGATTGGCCTTGCCGTCGAGGGACAGCGGCGCGCCCTCGATCTTCTCGTAGTGCTCCAGCTCGACGCGGAACAGGCGCACCATTTCGACAGCGAGGCCCGCCGCACCTGCGATGCCGACAAGAGAGTATTCATCGGAGGCATAGACCTTCTCGATGTCGCGCTGGGCGATCATGTTGCCCATCGTCGCGCGGCGGTCACCGGCCATCACGACCCCGCCCGGATAGGTCGCCGAAACGATCGTCGTGCCATGCGGCGCCAAGTGGCTGGCGTCGGCACCCGGCGTACGCGAACCCGGCAACAAGTCAGGGGCGACCTCGGACAGAAACTCGGCGAACGAACTGGATCCAGCCCGCAGATAGGCGGCCGGCAGCCCCACCCCGCGGCTCACTCGCCGCCCTTTTGCACGAAGGATCGGACGAACTCCGCCGCATTCGCCTCCAGCACCCCGTCGATCTCGTCGAGAATCGAGTCGAAATCGTCCAGGTCGGTCTGTTCGGTCGTCAACGGCTCGAGCTCCGCCGTCTCCTCGTCGGAGCGACGGATGTGTTCATGGCGTGATTCGGTCACTGTTGCTCCCTCCGCCAAGTGCGGTGTGTGTGTTGATCCAGACTAGCCAGTGCCCCCGACAAACCTGTTTTGGCATGATGGTCCATTCCAGGGACGGGAGGAATGGATGACGAGGACGTACGACAACACAGGTCGCGAAGCATCAGCCCGCGAGACGCGCAGGCGTATTCTCGCGGCCGCCTATGACCTGCTGACCCACCGCAGCTTCGATTCGTTCAGCATCCAAGCGCTGGCCGAGCACGCCGGAGTCAGCCCCCAGACGATCTATAACTCCATCGGCGGCAAGTCGACCGTCCTCAAGGCGTGCTATGACGTGACCCTCGCCGGTGACGATGAGCCGGTGCCGATGAGGGAGCGCCCCGCCTTCCTCGCGCTGTTCGAGGCGAGCGATGCGGCCGCGTTCCTGAAGGCGTACGCGCACTGGTGCCGCGTCGTCTCCGAACGCGTCGGGCCCATCGTCGGTGCCCTCATCGCCGCTGGCGAGGAGCGCGGGATCGCCGACTTCTTCAAGACCATCGAGAAGGAGCGGCGCCTCGGCACCGCCGGCGCCATCACGGCTTTGCAGCAGACCCACGGGCTGCCCGAGGGGGTCCCACTCGAGCGGGCAGTCGACATGGCCTGGACCCTCAATGCCCCCGAGATTTGGGATCGGTTGGTGCGTCGGTGTGGTTGGACCGGCGAGGACTATGAGCGCTGGATTGAACAGCAGCTCTGCGCGTCCCTGACCTGAGCGAACCGGACCCACGTCGGCGAGGCGCGCCAAGCCCGAGTGGGCCAGCCACGCCCAGCCCGTGTGGGGCATGACAGACGTCAGAGCCCGAGGGCAACGATCAGCCCGCCGATGTCCTCGTGGGCATCCAAGTGTTCGCCCACATGCGCTTGCGTTCCACGCAGCGGGTCCAGCATGGGAATGCGCAACAGACTCCGCCGCTGCGGCACTTCCACGATCAGGGAATCCCAGGCGGCGGCCACGACTGACTGCGGATAGCGCGCCATGCACCGCCCACGGAAGTACGCCCTGGTGTCCGTCGGCGGTTCCAGTCGGGCCCGCTCGATCTCCTCATCGCTGACCAATCGCCGCATCCGTCCCTTGCGCACCAGCGCCGAATAGAGGCTCTTCGCCAGGTCGAGGTCGGCGTACTGCAAATCGATCAGAGCGAGCTTCGGATGATCCCAGGGCAAGCCATCGCGGTCGCGGTATGACTCCAACAACACCCACTTCGCCACCCAGTCGAGCCGGTCCGCGAGTTCCCTGGGATCCCTCCGCAGGGCGTCCAGGGTGTCCTGCCAGGCGACCAACAGCTCGTGCCCCTCAGCCGGATGGAGCAGGCGTTCGGGCTGGGTCTCCAGCAGCTTGGCGACCGCTGCCGCGTACATCTCCTGGAGGTCCAAGGCCGTCACCTCGCGCCCATCCGCCAGCGGCAGCAGGGTGCCGCACGTCAGATCGTGGCTGGTCGTGCGCATGGCTGCGACGGGTTTGGCAAGGCGTACGCCATCCCCCACCAAGTCGGCCTCGATGGCGGCCAGGACGAGGGCCGCGGTGCCGACCTTCAACCAGCCGGCGAACTCGGAGCGATTCGCGTCACCGGTGATCACGTGCAGGCGTCGATGGACCCGGTTGTCCGCGTGGGGCTCATCGCGGGTGTTGATGATCGGCCGATTCAGCGTGGTCTCCAGCCCAACCTCCGACTCGAAGAAGTCGGCACGCTGGGTGATCTGGAACCCGGGTCGCTCGCTGTGCTGACCGATCCCGACCCGCCCAGCTCCGGTCAACGGCTGGCGCGAGACCAAGAACCCGGAGAACTGCACAACCACCCGATGGAATGGGGTCGAGCGGGCGAGCAGATAGTTTTCGTGGGTGCCATAGGAGGCGCCCTTGCCGTCGGTGTTGTTCTTGTAGATCCGCATCTGCTGACCGAGGCGGGCGCCAGCGCGTTCTGCCGCAGCCTGCACAAGCCGGTCGCCGGCCGTGTCGAAGACCACCGCGTCGCGCGCGGTGGTTACCTCGGGCCCGGAGTACTCCGGGTGGGCATGGTCAACGTAGAGCCGCGCACCGTTGGTGAGAATGAGGTTGGCCATCGACTCGTCGTCAGTCAGTTGGCTCGGGTGCGCGATGTCGCGGGGCATGGTGAAACCGCGGGCGTCGACCAGCGGGTTCTCGGTGTCGTAGTCCCAGCGTTGCGTCGCCCCGGCTAGCTCGGCATACGTGCGCACCAACAGGTTGCTCCAGTGCATGGGGTGCAGGCCCGTCGCCGGACCATCGCCATGGACCGTGATCCCGAACTCCGTCTCCAAACCGAACACGCTCATCCCGTGACTCTAGCCACGACGCCGACGGGGTCCGGGGCAACTAGGCTCGTTGGCATGAAGGCGGTGCTGGCGTTCCTGTGCGATCTGTGGCTCGTGCTGATGTTCGTCACCATGAGCCGCCTCAGCCACAACCAGGTCATTGATGTCGCGGGCGTGACGGGGACGGCTTGGCCGTTCGCTGCGGGCCTGGTCCTTGGGTGGTTGATCACCCGGTCCTGGCGCACAACACTCACCTTCCCGGCCGCACTTGGGGTGTTCGTTTGCACGCTCGCGGTTGGTATCGCGTTTCGACACTTGACGTTCACCGGCGCCCAGCCGTCGTTCGTGGCGATGTCGTTTTCGGTGCTATCGGTGCTGTTGATGGGCTGGCGCCTCATCGTCTATCTCGAACTCAATCGGCGGACATCGGTCACGACCTGACTCGCCAGGCCGACCGGTTGGAGCGGTACGCGCCGCTGTTGCCAACGACTAGTCGCCGCCAGACGCGGGTTTCCCAGGCATGCTTCGCACCCCGCGCCGGTCTTTCCAGGGACGACAACGCGGGGTGCGTGACACGAGGGGCGCCCGTGGCGGGTGCCTCGAAAGGGGCTGAGCCCAGGGGGCAGCGAGGGCGAACCCCTCAGAACGGTGGTGGTGTGTCTTGATCCGGTCTGACGGGTGGGTGGTTGGTGCCG
>JAUNUL010000256.1:0-524 GCA_030538175.1 Propionibacteriaceae bacterium
TAGAGCACCGCCCTCCGGAGGCGGGAGCAGAGGTTCGAATCCTCTCGGGGGCGCCACCGCCTTGGCCTGCATCGCTCGCGATGTGGGGCAGGGCTTTTTTTGTGCCCGCTGCTGGCTCCGCGCCCAGTCGCGCGAGCGGCTCGCGCACGAGGTCCACGGCGCGCGGGGCACCTGCCGTTACTCTGCGTTGGTGGCCGGCTTCCCCCTCGCACTGACGACTCGCCTGTCCGGTGAGCCCAGGAACAGGCGAGTCGCGCGCCGCTGGAAGGCGGCGCTCAACCGGGATCTGCGACCGGTGTCGGTGCTGCTCGCCATGCTGATCACGCGCTTGTTGATCGCCTGGAAATGGGTGCAGATCGAGGAGCTCGGGCTCGGCGACGTCCTTTACTACTGGAGCCGCACCGCCGAGATGGCAACGGTGCCCCTGGCTGAAACCATGCGCGAATACCCCACTCCGGCGGTCTGGTTCCTGTCGGTGCCGCAGTGGCTGGAGCAGAGGGCGTCAAGGGGTGATTCCTACTGGG
>JAUNUL010000256.1:534-4538 GCA_030538175.1 Propionibacteriaceae bacterium
CGGTGCCGCAGTGGCTGGGCGGTGGCAGCGAATGGGGATACACCGGCTGGTTCGTCGGGTTGGTCCTCGTTGCCGATCTGGGGTTCTGTGCGCTGATCTGGCTGACCGCGGCCCGGTGGCGCGGCTGGGCCGTCGTGGTCTGGTCGGTGCTTTGTGCCCTGCTGGGGCCGCTGGTCTGGCTCCGTTTCGATCTGCTGCCGGCAGTTCTCGCGGGAGCGGCACTGTTGCTCGTGGCCCGACGCCCCGGCACGGCCGGCGGGCTGCTGGCGGTGGGCGCGGGCACCAAGCTGTGGCCGGGCCTCTTGTTCCCGTTGCTGGTGAACCGACCCGATGGGATCCGCCACCGGGACTGGTTCAGCGCCTCGATCGGGTTCGGGGTGACGGGGGTCGTGCTGGTCATCGGCAGCCTGGTGACCGGTGGTTGGGCCCGTCTGTTCTCCCCGCTGGTCTGGCAGTCCGACCGTGGCCTGCAGATCGAATCGGTGCCGGCGACCGTGTTGATGGGGCTGCGGGCCGTGGACCCGCAGGCATGGCACATCACGGTGTCGCGCTATCAGGCGTTCGAGATCTTCGGGCCCGGGGTGGACGCCTGGCTGACCGTGAGCGATATCGCGTCCCTGGTCGGGCTCGCGCTCGGGGTCTGGATCCTCATCGTGCACTGGCGTCGACGCTATGCCGACCGGCAGACCTGGGCGACCGCTGCGACGGTGGCAACGCTGGCGTACCTCTTGCTCTTCATCGTGACCAACAAGACCCTCAGCCCGCAGTACGTCATCTGGCTCGGGGGTCCGATCGCCGTCCTGATCGCCTGGCACGGCCTGCGTACGCACAGGGCGGGACTCCCCCTGCTGCGCTGGACCTCGCTGGTGCTGGCCACCGCAGCACTGACGCACGTGGTCTATCCAATCCTCTATGACCGCGTGAACGGCATGGCCGATGATGCTGTCGGCACGCCGGTCGCCACGGTCGTGCTGGTCCTGCGCAACCTTCTGCTCGTGGTTCTCACGATCGATGTGGTGCGCCACGCCGTGAATCCGAGGGCTGACCTCCCCAGCTCCGGTCGGTTTGGGTACGCTCGGGTGAAGGTTTAATTTCAGTTCCCACCTGATGACATTCAGCTAAATCGGAAGAAGGCGATTGTGGCCATCGCGCCCGAACAAGAGCAGTCCGACTTCGGCGCCAACGACTGGCTCCTCGAAGAAATGTATGAGAAGTATCAGGCCGACCCCTCGTCGGTCGATCCGCAATGGGCCAAGTTCTTCAAGGCCCGCGGAGACGGTGGCAAGGACGCCACCGCCAAGCCTGCTGCTGCCACCCCCGCCGCGAAGAAGCCTGCCCAGGCCGCTCCGGCGAAGCCCGCCGCCCAGCAACCCGCGGCCGAGCCCAAAGCCCCGCAGAGCAGCCCTGCCGCGAACGCACCCCGCGCCACCGTCGAAGGCCCGAACGTGGTTCGCGATATGCGACCCGATCGCCGTGCCGCCGGTGGCCTGCCCGCTGACCCGCCGAATCCCACGGTCCGTGAAGCTGCTGGCAAACAGGAACCCACCAGGACCATCCTGCGTGGCGCCCCGGGTCGCACCGCCAAGAACATGGACCTGTCCCTGGCGTTGCCCACGGCCACCAGCGTCCGCACTGTTCCGATGAAGCTGGTGATCGATCAGCGCATCGTCATCAACTCCCACCTGCGGCGCTCCCGCGGTGGCAAGATCTCGTTCACCCACCTCATCGGCTACGCCATGATTCGGGCGCTGCGGGATGTGCCGGAGATGAACAACCACTACGACGAGACCGATGGCAAGCCGACGCTCGTCGAACCGAACACCATCAACCTCGGCATCGCCATCGACCTGCCGAAGGACGACGGCACCCGCCAGCTCATGGTGCCCAGCATCAAGGACTGCCAGGACCTCGACTTCGCCCAGTTCTGGGCAGCCTATGAGGAGCTGGTCAAGAAGGCCCGCAACGGACAGCTCCAGTTGCCTGACTTCGCCGACACCACGCTCACTTTGACCAACCCCGGTGGTCTCGGCACCCAGCATTCGGTGCCCCGCCTCATGCCCGGACAGGGCACCATCATCGGTGTCGGCAACATCGACTATCCGCCGGAATATCAGGGAGCCGATCCGGAGCGGCTGAACGACATCGGCGTCTCGAAGATGATGACGCTGACCTCGACCTATGACCACCGCGTCATCCAGGGCGCCCAGTCCGGCGAATATCTGCGGCGTCTGCATGAGCTGCTGCTCGGCGACGGCGATTTCTATGAGGACATCTTCCGGGCGCTCCGCGTCCCCTATGCCCCGATCACCTGGAGCACCGATACGTCGGTCAGCCACGAGTCGCAGATCAGCAAACAGGCCCGCGTCCTCGAGCTGATCAACGCCTATCGCACCTCCGGCCACTTCATGGCCGACACCGATCCGCTCGAATATCGACAGCGCTCCCATCCGGACCTGCAGATCGAAACCCATGGCCTGACCCTGTGGGACCTCGACCGGCCGTTCGCGACCGGCAGCTTTGGCGGTTCGCAGCCGCTGATGCACCTGCGCGAGATCCTCGGGGTGCTCCGGGATTCCTATTGCCGCCAGATCGGCATCGAATACATGCACATCCCCGATCCTGATCAGCGCAAGTGGATCCAGGACCGGGTCGAGAAACACGCTGAGAAGCTGCCCACCGAGGAACAGCTGCGCATCGTCGACAAGCTCAGCGAAGCCGAGATCTTCGAGACCTTCCTGCAGACGAAGTTCGTCGGCCAGAAGCGTTTCAGCCTCGAGGGCGGCGAGTCGGCCATTGTGCTGTTGGACGAGATCTGTGACTCGGCGGCCAATGCGGGGCTGGATGAGGTCTGCATCGGCATGCCGCACCGTGGCCGACTCAACGTGTTGGCCAACATCGTCGGCAAGTCCTATGGCCAGATCTTCCGCGAGTTCGACGGCAACCTCGACCCGCGCACCGTCGAAGGTTCCGGTGACGTGAAATATCACCTGGGCGCCGATGGCCAGTTCACCGCCCTGTCGGGTCGGACGATCCGCACCTCCGTGGCCGCGAACCCCTCGCACCTGGAGGCGGTCAACCCGGTCCTCGAGGGCATCGTCCGGGCCAAGCAGGACCTGCTCAACCGCGTCAATGAGTTCCCGGTGCTGCCGGTGCTCATCCACGGTGACGCTGCCTTCGCCGGCCAGGGCGTGGTCTTCGAGACCATGCAGATGTCGCAGCTGCGCGGCTATCGCACCGGCGGCACCGTGCACGTTGTCATCAACAACCAGATCGGGTTCACCACCCCACCGCAGGCCTCACGCAGCTCGGTCTATTGCACCGACGTCGCGAAGACCGTGGGTGCCCCGGTGTTCCATGTGAACGGTGATGACCCGGAGGCCTGTGTCCGGGTCGCCCGCCTGGCCTTCGAGTTCCGTCAGGAATTCAACAAGGATGTCGTGATCGACGTCGTCTGCTATCGCCGTCGCGGTCACAACGAGGGTGATGACCCGAGCTTCACCAACCCGATGATGTATGACCTGATCGACCGCAAGCGCTCCACCCGCAAGCTGTACACCGAAGCGCTCATCGGTCGTGGCGACATCTCCACCGAGGACGCCGAAAAGGCGATGACACGGTTCCAGCATCGACTGGAAGAGGTGTTCCAACTCGTTCGCGAGGAGGCGGACGACCTCGCCGACTACAGCCGGGTGCCGAACTATCCGATCAAGCGCGGCCGCCACGAGCCCACCTCGATCACCCCGGAGATGATGCGCCTCATCTCCCAGACCCACGTCAACGTGCCGGAGGACTTCGCGGTCCATCCCAAGGTGCTCCCCCAGCTGGAGCGCCGGGCCAAGTCGATCCTGGACGGCCCGATCGACTGGGCCACGGGCGAGATCCTCGCGTTCGCCTCGCTGTTGCTCGAGGGACGCCCCGTCCGCCTCACCGGCCAGGACTCCCGCCGCGGAACCTTCGTGCAGCGCCACAGCGTGTTCATCGACCACGAGAACGGCGACACCTGG
>JAUNUL010000257.1 GCA_030538175.1 Propionibacteriaceae bacterium
CGCCGCCGCCGAGTCGGCCGGTCTGCTCCCGGTCGAGCGGGCCGAGCGGTTCACATTGAAGTACGCCGTGCCCGCTCTGTTCGTCACCTATCTGCCGGTGCCCCTGCCTGCCGCGGTCATCTATGCCACGCTCGGCACCGCTGGCATGAAATGGCGCCGGTTTTTCCTGTGGGACCTGGTTTTCGCGGCGCTGATGCAATCGCTCTATTTCACGTTGGGTTATCAGATCGGCGAGCCAGCGGTGGCGATTGTCGCTGAATATGGGCGCTATCTGTGGTGGGTCACGATCGCCATCCTGGTCGGGATGATCGTGATGGCTTTCTGGCGTTCTGCGCAGAAGAAACGCGTGCGGGCCAGCAACGTCGACGCGGACTGATCAGCGGAACAGCGCCGCGCGGGCGTCGGGGTGTTGGAACATCCCCCAGGCGTTGTGTCCGACTTTGGGGACGACCACTTTGGTATGTCGCTCGTGGATCTCGGGCCCGAACACCGACGGCAGATAGGCCCAATAGCGTTCTCCACGCTCGAACCGATTCGCGCCCTGGGTCCGCGCCGCACAGGAGTTGTCCATCGACTGTGACTTCGGATCGTTGTCCGCGTCGCCGAGCAGATAGACGACCCGGTGCTGGGCGAAGCGGTTCTTCATCGTCTCCTCACCGACCGCGCCCATATAGCCATTCAGCTTGTTCAAGCCATAGCGATAGTCGTTATAGGTCGGGCAGTTCGCCAACTGTTTGCGGGTGGCGCCTGGCCGCTCGGGCGTCCAATAGAGATAGGTCGACGGGTTGGTGATGATGAAGCGCACGGGGGTGTGGCCGGTCCCGGCCGAATAGCGGGCAACGAACTGGCCACCGCCGGAGAACCCGGCCACCACGGTCGGCAGGGGACGCACCCGCTCCAGGATCTCGTCGACCACGGCATAGGAAGAGATGCGGACGTCGTCGTTGGCGGAGTCGTCACCACGCGACCAGCTCTGGAAGCTCCAGAAGAGTTGGGTGTTGGGGTTCACCCGGTCCTCCCGGAGCGGGAACCAGGGGGCGACCACCAAGGTGGTCGCGCGCTCCTGCTCCGTGCCGGCCGCAAGCACCGACGACGCGAGCGAGCAGGCCTGCCGATCATTGCCGTGGACGATGACGATCACCCGGTGGACGTCGGTCGGTGGGGCATCGATCGACCCGTTTCCGCAGTACTTGAAGATCCGGCCCGCGACCTGGGTCTCGCGCCAACCCGCTGAGGTCGCCAACGGTTCACCGCGGCGGCCCAACGTGTCGTCGACATTCTGCAGTGGGTTCTCCGCGGCCACCGGTGGAGGTGCTGGCACTGCGGATACGGCTGGCTTGCTGCTGCGGGAGAAGCCGATGCCGGTGATGACGAGCAACGCGACGAGCAACACATGCTCGACCCACCGGCGCTTGGCCCTCATCGGTCGATAACGCGCCACAGCTGAGCCTCGAATTCCTCCTTGAGCGTGTGGATATAGGTCCTGCTCAAGTGGTTGTCATCCATATATACATAAACGTTGCCGACCACCGGTGAACACCAGCCCGCCGGGCAGATGAACTCCGTGAGATCCATGGTCAGCATGCCCGGGATTGTCTCCAGCGCGAGCTGGGGTGAGACGGGAGCCAGCTTCTCCTCGACCGGTCGCAGGCACCGCGGGTCGGCAGCGCCATAGCGCTGCACGCATTCCGGCATCTTGAAGGAGAAGCGGGGATTGTCGCGCATGTTCACGATCTTGATCCCCGCCTCGGTGAGCGGGCGGACGGCATCGGCGTACGTCTCGACGGCCAACTCGGGTCCCTGCGCCTGCGCGCGCGACCCGACCGTGAACACGAAATCCGGCTTGATCTCCAGCAGATAGTCGGTCATCTCACGGCTGTACTCCACACACTCCGGTGTGCTCTGCGGATTCTCCAGGGTGAACCTGCAGCCGGGCTTGATGAGCACCAGCAGATGCCACTGCTCGCGGTTGGCCAGGTCGTGCATGAGCGGATTCCATTGGTTCGCATGGGAATCGCCCATCATGACGACGGTTTTGTGCGGCTCGCCCGGTGGCCGGATCTCGGAGCATTCCGACTCGGGTGGCTTCGGCACGAGGTCCTCGCCGCAACCCGGCAGTGCTTCCGGCCAGTCGGTGCCGATCACCGTATCGCCGGGTGCAATGCTCCGCGACGGGGTGGCGGTCGGGGCGGCGGCCCCGGGGGTGAGCGCCCGGGCACCCGGCCGGGAGACCTCGGGGGTCTCGTTGACCGCCCGGACATCGCGGTCCAGCGTGATCGTCCAGAACTGCACGGCGCCGAAGGCGATCAGCAGCGTGGTGGCGATGCTCGCCAGGCCCCACCGCTTGGCCTTGAGCAGAGGCAACGCATTGAAGCGGCGCTCGATCGTGCGGGTGGTGAGGTCCGCGAGCAGGATCGACAGGCCGATCACCCCGACGCTGCCCAGCAGATCGACCTCGTTGCGGCCGCTCAGGAACAGCCAGAACATCAGGATCGGCCAGTGCCACAGATACAGGCCGTACGCCCGATCGCCCACCCACGCGAGGGGACTTGAGGACAGCCAGTACGCGGCGTGCCAGCGGTTGCGGGATCCGCCCGCGAAGACGACAAGTGCCGCAGCGAGCGACGGCCACAGGGCGGCCGGTCCGGGGAAGTCGAGGCGGCCGATGATCAGGCCACCGAACCCGATCGCCAGCACACCGAGCCAACTCATCACCGCCGAGACCACGAACGGCAACCGCAGCACGGGCACGAAGGCGAACAGCGCGGCGAGGGAGAACTCCCACAGGCGCGCATAGGTGTCGAAATAGGCGCGGGACGGATTGTCCGCGACCGCCTGCAGGGCGTACGTGAACGAGCCGAGGGTGATGACGACGAAGAACGTCCCGAGGGATGCCTTGATCGGGACCCGGGCGAGCTTGCGCAGCCCCATCGCGATCAACATCAGCAACGGCCAGATGACGAAGATCTGGCCCTGGATCGACAGGGACCAATAGTGCTGCAGCAGGCTGGTGCCGCTGCGGTCGGGGGAAGTGTAGTCCGTCGCGAGGTCGATCAGCACCCAGTTCTGGTTATAGAACAGCGACGCGATGGCCTGGTCGAGCAGCGGATACCAGCGGGTCGGCGGGAGGATCAGCCAGCCCAGGATGCAGACCGTCAGGATCACCACAGCCGACGACGGGATCAGCCGCCGAAACCGACCGACGAGGAAGTCCAGGATCCGGAACGCCATGCCCTGACGCAGGAAACTGCCCGTCATCAGATAGGCCGAGATCATCAGAAAGACGTCGACACCGCCGGAAACGCGGCCCGCTCCCCACAGGTGGTACGCCACCACCAGCGCGATCGCCAAGCCCCGCAACCCGTGGATCTCACCGCGATGGGTCGACTTTCGGCGGCGACTCCGGGCGACGAAAATGGTCGGTTCGGCCAAAGCGGGCTCGCTTCCGTCACGGCTCGGCGGACTGAGAGCCTCAGACAGGATTCGAACCCGCGACCCTCGCTTTACAAGAGCGACGCTCTACCAACTGAGCTACTGAGGCAGTACTCGCCCTATTGTGCCCGACCCGTGCCCGGTGTCGAAATCGTCTGGGTTGCCGTCGTCACAGGTCGCAGTGTCAGAGGGGCGCGTAGGTCTCCTTCGCCTTCTCCAGCGCTGCGAGATAGCCAGCCCGCTCGTAAGCCAGGTGATCCGCGTCGGCGGGCACGGCCAACAGCCCGCGCATCGCCTCCACGGAGTCGAACTCCTTGCGGATCATCCAGTCGGTGAGCTGAGCGAGCAGCTCCGCGGAATAGCCCGCGCCATAGCGGAGCATCGCCGAGGTGGTCATCACCACATCAGCGCCGGCGAGCAGGCTGCGCACGACATCGGCGCCTGTCTCAACACCACTGGTCAGCGCCAATGAGGCGTCGATCCGGCCGCGGAGGGCGGCGATCCACGTTCGCGGGAGTCGGCCCTCGATCGACCGGGACAGGGAGACACCGGCCTCGACCTGCAGGCTCTCGATGTCGATCTCCGGCTGCAGGAATCGGTTGAACAACACCAGTCCGTCAGCGCCGGCATCGACCAGCCGGTGGGCCATCTCGCCGACCGAGGAGAAATAGGGCGAGAGCTTGACCGACACCGGGATGTCGACGGCCTTCTTGACCCCACTGAGGATCTCCACGTGCCGGTCCTCGACCTCACGGCCGGTGATGCCCATGTCGCCGGGGACGAGATAGATGTTCAACTCCAATGCCGAGGCACCGGCGTCGGCCAGCTCCTGGGCGAACTCGATCCAGCTGCCGACCGTGGTGCCGTTGAGGGACGCGATGACGGGCACCCCCTGGGCGGCGTCGATCCCGCGGCGCAGGGTCTCGACATAGCGTGCGCTCAATCCGACGTCGGTGGTGGGCACCGTCGGGAAATAGGACAGCGACTCGGCGAACGACTCGGCGTACTCATCCTCCAACAACATGTCGTGGGCGGCCTCGTGGCGCAGCTGCTCCTCGAACAGCGAGAACATCACGATGGCCCCCACACCACTGTCGGCCA
>JAUNUL010000258.1 GCA_030538175.1 Propionibacteriaceae bacterium
CTGGTGCTGGCGGTCAGCGTCCCTGCGGCGCCGGGGGAATCGGGGGAGTCCGACTTCGGTGAGGTGACCCGGCCGCCAGTGCGCTGGCGCGATGTCCAGGCGGTGTTCCGGGATGATCCTGGCTCTGCGGCCACTGTTGGGGCGTACGCTGACACCGCACGGGGTCGCACCCTCGCCGATCTCTGGACCGACGAGGCGACCCATGACTTCCTGGCCGAGCACGATCTGCTCTGGTTCGACCCGACCGAGCTGGACCAAGCACTCGACGAGTTGCCCGAGCCCAGCACCCCACCCGTGAACGGAGACTGACATGCCCCGCTCTATCTGGAAGGGAGCCATCTCGTTCGGGTTGGTGACCATTCCCGTGAAGCTCTATTCCGCCACTGAGGAGAAGGACATCAGCTTCCGCCAGGTGCATCCGGCTGATGGTGGGCGAATCAAGTACAAGCGGGTCTGCGATACCTGTGGCGAGGAGATCCCGTTCGCGGAGATCGCGAAGGGTTACGAGACTCCGGACGGTCGGCTGGCGATCCTCGAGAAGGAGGACTTCGACAACCTGCCGTTGCCGACGACCAAGGCAGTCGAGGTGGTCCAGTTCGTCGACCAGGACGAGGTGGATCCGACCTATTTCGCGAAGACCTATTTCCTTGAGGCCGACGGCCCGGGAGTCAAACCCTATGTGCTGTTGCGGGATGCGTTGACGGCGTCGAATCGGGCTGCAGTGGTGAAGGTGGCGCTGCGATCGCGGGAGAATCTCGCGCTGATCCGGGTCAAGGACAATCAGCTGCTCATGCACACGATGCTGTGGCCCGATGAGATCCGTGATGGTGCGTTCGCCGCACCCCCAGCGGAGGTGACGGTGTCGGATGCCGAGATCACGATGGCCCAAACCTTCATCGATGCGCTCACCGGTGAGTTCGAGCCGGACCAATTCACCGACTCCTATCGTGAAGCCCTGGAGGAGGTCGTCAACGCCAAGCTCGCCGGTGCCGCGCCACCGGAGGAGAGTGCCCCCGCGGCCCAGGAGGCCGACGTGGTCGACCTCGTCGCGGCGCTCCGGGCGTCGGTGGAGGCCGCCAAGCAACGCCGCGAGGCCAAGGCCGGGGGATCGGACAGCAAGACTGCCAAGGGAAGCAAGTCCAAGGCAGGCTGAGCCCAGTGGGGCGGGCTCGGGTCCCGCCCCCAAACGGTCAGGGCCGGGCCAGGATTTCGCCGTGGGTGAGGGTGATCCAACCGTCGGGGTCGTCTGCCCACGTCCGCCATGCCTGTGCGATCGCCGCCAGTTCGCTCTCGGGTACGCCGTGGTCGGCGGCCCGTTCAGCGAAGCGGGAATGCTGGACGCGTTCGGACCAGGTCCCACCCCAATAGGCACGATCTTCATCGGTGGCGAAGCACCAGACTGACGCCGAGGGCACGATGTCGCGGCAGCCGGCCGCACGGGCCCAGGACAACAGGCGGGGGCCAGCATCCGGCTCGCCGCCGTCGGCGCGCGCGAGCCTCCGATAGAGATCCAGCCACTGGGTCAGCGGGGGCGTCCAGGGGTGTACGGAGATCGCCGAATAGTCGACATCACGGACCGCGATATAGCCGCCTGGGCGGCACACCCGACGCATCTCGATCAGCGCCCGGACGGGATCCGCGACGTGCTGCAGGACCTGATGGGCGTGCACCACGTCGAACGAGGCATCGGCGAACGGCAGGTTGTGGACGTCGGCCACTGCACATTCGACGTTGTCCCGGGATACCCCTGAACGGGTCGTCGCCAAGGTTGCTTCGTCGATTTCCGTGGCGACGACCCGGCCCACCAGCCCGGCGAGGTCATCGGTGATGGTGCCCGGGCCGGTGCCGATGTCGAGCAGGTTCATCTCCGCGTGCAGGTGCGGCAGGAGATAGCCAGCCGAGTTTGCTGCTGTGCGCCAGCTGTGGGCTCGCAGCACGGAGGCGTGATGGCCATGCATGTACCGACGTTCACTCATGCGTTCAAGACTGGCGCCCTAACCCGAATAGTTCGCTATACGAGACAATGTGTCTCATATGGCGGTATTTCTCGGTCTATGGATTCAGCCATCGGCGAGCCACGCGTTCCTCGGCCCTGATCCCATCCTCGATTGCGGGGGCAGCCATCTTTTCGAGCTTCTTGCCCACCAACGGAATCTTGACCGTCAGATCACCCCGGATCTCGATGCGCGTGCTGGCCCCTTGGGGGACCAGGGTGACGGTCCCCGGCATGGTGATCGGCTGGCCGGGGGAGGTCAGGTTCAGCGTCGCGGTGCGGCTGCCGTCGGGTCGCGGCTCGGACCACGCCCGTTCCTCGATGATCCGGATCGTGTCGCCGGTGAACTTCTTGGCCGCCTCGGGGGCGACCAGCGCCCGCTCACTGCGGGTCGTCAGGCCGTTGACGCTGATGGTGTGCTCCACCGCGCGGGCCTCCTTGGCCACGTCGGCCAGAAAATCCTGGTTGGTCATCAGCGCGAACACGGCGGCGGGATCGGCGGGGAACTCAAGGGTGGTGTTGATCTCCATGGCGTCATCATGCCGGATCAGGACAACTAGGCTGAGGCCTGCTCCGACCTGGACGAGGGGACAACCACATGCGCATCGATCTGCACAGTCACACCACGGTCTCCGATGGGACCGACAGCCCCGACGAGTTGTTGGCGCTCGCCAAGGCCATCGGCCTGGACGTGCTGGCGGTGACCGACCACGACACCTTCGACCACCTGCCAGCCGTGCGCGCGGCGGCGAAGCGAGAGGGCATCGAGCTCGTGGAGGGCATGGAGCTGTCGTGTGAGTTGGCGGGGAAGTCGGTGCATCTGTTGGCGTACGGGATGGATCCCCACAGTGATGGGCTGCGCATGGAGATGAAACGGATCCGCGCAGGGCGCAGCGACCGATTGCCGCGCATGCTCGAGCGGTTGACTGAGTTGGGGGTGCCGGTGACCCGCGAGGAGGTGCTCGCCCAGGTGGGGGAAGCGCCGTCGATCGGCCGCCCGCACATCGCGGACGCGCTGGTGCTGCGCGGGCACGTCGCCTCGCGCGATGAGGCCTTCCGACGGTTCCTGGCCGACGATGGGCCGGCGTACGTTCCGCGGTATCACCCCGACGTCCGCACCGGGATCGAGCTGATCCACGATGCCGGTGGGGTGGCGGTCATCGCCCATCCCTGGGGCCGCTCAAGCCGTCAGGTCCTCACCGAGGAGATGCTCACGCAACTGGTCGCCGACCACGGCCTCGATGGATTCGAGGTGGACCATGAGGATCACGATGCTGACGCGCGACGCCGACTCCGTGCGCTGGCAACCGAGCTGGAGGCGTTGGGCACGGGGTCAAGCGATCATCACGGGGCCGGCAAACCGACCATGCAGCTGGGCTGCAATCTGACAGACCCTGAGGTGTACGCCAGATTGCGCGCCCGGATCGGTCAGTCCTCGGACTGAGCTTCAGCGTTGCCTGAGCGGCTGCGCGTACGCCGGCGGCGGCGTCGTCGCGGCTGACCGCCATCGGTCGCGGTGGTCTGGTCGGCGTCGCTCTGGCTGGTGTTCTCCCCGCCGTCGGCGGTGTCGGGAGCAGCGTCCGGCGCTGGCGCTGCGGTGCCATCACCTGCCACGGGCTCGCCGTTGCGGGTGCGGCGGCGGGTCCGGGTGCGCTGCGGACGCGGACGGCGAGGCCGTTCGGCGACCTCCTCCTCGACCGGCGTCTCCTCTTTCAGCCGACCCTTGGTCCCCTCAGGGATGGAGAGCTCGGCAAACAGGTGCGCAGACGTGGAATAGGTCTCCACCGGGTCATCGAAATCCAGACCAAGGGTCTTGTTGATGACCTTCCAGCGCGTGAGGTCCTGCCAGTCGACCAGGGTGATGGCCACGCCGGAGGCACCAGCCCGACCGGTGCGACCGATGCGGTGGACATAGGTCTTGTCGTCGTCGGGGCACTCGTAGTTGATGACATGGCTGACACCCGAGACATCGATGCCGCGCGCCGCGACATCGGTGGCCACGAGCACCTGCACCTTGCCCTCCCGGAAGCGCTTCAGGGCCCGCTCGCGGGCTTCCTGACGGAGATCACCGTGGATAGCCGCGGCCGGGAACCCGCGATCGACGAGGTCATCGGCGATGCGCTGGGCGGCGCGCTTGGTGCGGCAGAAGATCATGACCTTTTCCACATCAGTGGCTTGCAGCACCCGCCCGACGATCTCGGGCTTGTCCAGGTCGTGCGCCTGATAGACGTGCTGGGTCGTCAGCGGGACCGTTGAGGACTCGTCGTGGTGTTCCGCACGGATGTTCACCGGCTGGGTGAGGTGGGTGCGGGCCAGGGACGCGATCGCCGACGGCATCGTGGCGGAGAACAGCAGGGTCTGCCGGCTCGCCGGGGAGTTGGCGATGAGCCGTTCGACGTCCGGCAGGAAGCCGAGGTCGAGCATCTCGTCGGCCTCGTCCAGCACCAGCACCTTGAGGTGGCGCAGGTCGAGCGCGCCGCGATCCATCAGGTCGAGCAGGCGGCCCGGCGTGCCCACCAC
>JAUNUL010000259.1 GCA_030538175.1 Propionibacteriaceae bacterium
GAACATCCGGCGGGGGTCCGCGGTCAGATCCTGGGCCTTGACCCCGAGCCGGGCACCGGCATCGGCCAGCGTGGCTTCCCAGGGGCCCGAGAGCCAGCCGACCTGATAGAAGTCGCGGCGCATCAGAGAGATCACCTCGGCCGCGGCGTCCTCATCCACCTCGGCCCGCCCCACCTGAGCATTGGCCGGCAGACCAGCGGCGATCATGCCGCTGTCGGCTGCTGAGCTGGCAACGTCACCGAAGGGTGCATGGGTCACCGCGCCGAGCACGCGCGTCCACTCCAGGAATTGGCCGTACGCCTCCGTCTGGCGGGCCAGGTCACGCATCGCCAAACGCAGATTGTCCTGGTCGGCCTCGGCCTGGGACAGCTCCGCGCGACGCCTGTTGAGATCCTGGAACAGCTCCCGTTGCCCTTGGGCGAAGAGCACGAAGGAACCGATCAGCCAGCCAACGACGCCAGCGCCGGCCGCCGCGAGCGCACCCCACCAGGTGATCAAGCCGATGCCCAAGCCGACGCCGAGCAGCACCAGCAGCCCGACGAGGACGAAGAGCAACGTCCGCATCCAGGCGGCGATCCGTTTCTGCCGGGCGAGCGTGCCCTGGCCGGTCGGGTCCACGGTGCCGGGATTCGCGACCCGGGACACCAGATGCTGGACCTCCTGGGACACCGACATCAGCTGGTCGGCCAACATCGTGCCGGTCCGGGCCGCATAGGAGCCGCCGTGCCGCTGTTTCCAGGTTTCGAATTGGCGGAAGGTGGCGTCGGCATCCCGGGCGAGGGACGGCTGCGCTGCGAGCTGTCGCAGGCGAGCGGCAAACGTGTGCTGGCCCAACGGGTCGGCGGCCCGAACGTCGGTGATATTGATCGCCGCCGCGATCCTGCCCGGCACCAGGAACGCTTCGTCAGGACCGGGGGCGCAGTCGTCGACCCGCCGCAGGACCCCCCGCTCGGTGCCGACCTTGATCGCGGAATAGGTCCGCTCTCCCGCATCCAGCAGCGTCAGTCCCGACCCGACATAGTCCGCCCAGACGGCAGAGAAATCCCCCGCGATCTCGTGGGCCCTCGGCGCACCCGCGTCGAGCTGCTTGTTCAGCGATGCCGAGGCACGTCCGACCTCACTCCAGTCCGCTCCGCCGGCCGCGAGTTGCCCCTGGGCGACCACGGCGTACGCCGAGGGGTCTGCCCCGAAGACGGCCTGCTGGGTGCGGTTGGCGATCGCGGCGCCGACGTTGCCGAACACCATCGAATACCAGGATTCCGGAGCCATCCGGACCGAGGCACCGATGAACTGGAAGAGCCACTTGATCGCCTGGCCGACGCCGACCTTGGTCGCATCAACCGGGGCGGGGCTTTTGCGTTCTCCCCGGAACAGACCGGCGTGCCGGGTCAACACGGCGCGCGCCATGTCGGTGGTCGCCATCTCGGTGTCGTCGATATAGACCGCGAGGGATCCGTGCTGACGCGGCAGGGGGACGCCGTCGTCGAGCGCCAGGACGCCGGTGCGCACGTGGTCGGATACTGCGCTGGCATCGAGACCGCGATAGAACGACCGCACGAGCCGCATGGTTCGCCCGAACGGTGGGCGTTGATCGTCCAGCGGCCCCTGCTCGACGTCGTGCCAGAGACCGACCACACCCGCGAGGCCGGCTGCCGCAGCCGGCGCGATCTCGATGGGGTCAGTGCTGGGGTGGAGCACCGAATGTCCGAGCCCCGGGCCGCGGGACTCCTCGGGGGCGATGATGAGGTTGTGCCAGCCCTCCCGGGCGAGGTCCGCGGCGATCGGCCCCGAGTCGGGGCGGGTGACGACGAGCCGGATGAGGTCAACCGTGGGCACCGCCGACGTGCCCAGCACGGCCTGGTGGATCTCGTGCTCCACCGCACCCGGGACACCCTGTGCCCCGCCGAACGCCGGCACCAGAACCACCAGCCGCACCCGGTCGAACCGGCTCGCGGTGAGCGTCTCCTCCACGGTCGTTCCCGACGAGCGACCACCGTGGATCACCAGGGCGGGCGTACGACCACGAGGACGGGACCCGGTGGCCCAGGCCGACGTCTCCACCCACAGGAACGGCTGCACCAAGTCGGCGGTCGACCAATCGGCCAGGACGTCACCGATGGCGGTCAACGGCCCGGGCGGGCAGACCAGCACGACGAGCGATGCCATCAGAACGCTCCACCGATATCTGGCATGTCGAGACGCTTGGCCTCGACGACGAGCGGCCCCTGTTCGCTGCGGGCCACCGGGTTGAGCGCATCCCGTTCGGCATCGCTGAGCATCGTCAGCAGTTCCCCGCAAGCCCAGTGCACGTCACCGGCCACATCGCGGAAAATCGGTGCCTGGGCGGCGACCGCACGGTCATCGATCACCGAGAACGTGCCACCACCCGGAGCACCATCCTCGCCGGGAGCCATGAAGTGCACCCCCGCCAGGTCGCGGATCGTGGTGAGGAAGGTCCGGGCGGCCTCAGCACGGGCCGTGGGATCGGTGGCCTCGGCGGCCCCGGGGGCCCGGGAGGTGGCACCGGAACCGATATCTCCATCGGCCAACCAGTCCACGAACGCCTGCTTGCCGGAGCGCTCCACGATGCCCGTGGCCGGCCCGAGTGGGCTGGCGTCGAAGAGCCCGCGCAGGGCCCGATAGGGCTGCATCGAGGACATGACGGGGTTCTGGTGGGACCGGGCCATCGCGATCAGGACCGACTCCAGGACGGCAGGCAGCCAGTCATAGGGCGCCTTGAACCGCTCGGGTGGGGTGAGCAGCGGATGCGGGAACGCCAGCCACTCCCTGTTGGCCCGGTCGAAGATCTCCACCGGACGCGAATACGGCGACTCCGGGATCCGGATCGCGCCGACGACCTGACCCAGGAACCAGCCCGCAACCATGGCCCGGCGCTCGATGTCGGCCATCGGCAGCGCCGAATCCAGCGGACGCGCGCGCCGATAGGTCCAGAACGCATCGCGGCCGGCCGGGGAGGTGTTGGACCACTGTTCCGATACCGGACGCAGCACTGAATCGAAGCACAGCGGGGCATACAGCGGATAGGAGCCGAAGATGTCGAGGCGCCGCACGTGATCGGAGTCGTCGACCGAGCGCAGATAGTTGTCCCGGGTGGACTCGTCGATCTGGGGGTTGTTGATGAGCACCCGTTCCAGATCACCGGCGACCCGGAGATCAGCGAACGGCACCGCCGAGAACTTGAAGCGGTATTCCACGCCCTTGCCCCCGTGCAGCAGCGCCACTGCCGCGTCGTTGGCCGAGATCAACGGAAGGGCCAAGGTCAACGCCTGGTTGAATTTTCCGGCCATGTCGTCGACCCGGGCCTGCCGCTCGGACTCCGCGGCACCGACCCCGCGGACATAATCCCGCAGCGACATCGAACAGAACCGGTGGAACGACTCCTCGGGACGGGCCACGAACATCCGGGCCCGCTGCAGGAGCTCCGCCGGGCGTGCATGCACGTCGAACCGGGCGCGCGATGGCACGGTCGACTCACCGGTGTGGGGATTGGTCGGGAGTTCCTTGCTCTGCCAGGTGTGCGTGAGCTCGATCAGCCCACCCGGCGGTCGTACGCCACCTGTGGTCTCCCACACCCCGGAGATGACCCGACGGACGACGGCCGCACGCGCCTGGCCGAAGCCCATCCGGCTGCCCGGCCGCGCGTCGTCACTGCCGAGAGCGGCCTCGATATCGACCGTGTACTGCGGCAGAAACTGTGCCGAGCTGGTCAACAGCACTTCGTTGTTCGCCTCGTCGAAGCGCTCCGGTGCCTTGTGATCGGCATCGGACGGCCACGCCGAGTATTCGTTGGTCGCAAGCCGAGCGAGGCCATCGTGACGGGCCCGCGAGGCCCTGGCCTGTTCCAGGATCCGCTGCTGTTCCGCGATCGCCTCCCCCAGCGGCAGGAGGACATCGGTGGTGAAGGCACCGAGCACGTCCGCCAGCAGGCCGGAGGCCTTGGCGAAGGTGTGCTGGGTCCACGCCGCCGACAGTTCCTCGGCCACCTTGGTCAGGATGACCTGACCGTTGGTGACCTTGCCCTTGATGTTGGTGATGGCACTCTGCAGCTGCGGTGACAACGCGACGATGTCGCTCTGGTCATAGCGACGCAGCTCACCGGCGGCCGGCACCAGCCACTCCCGGATGTCAGCCCGGAGCCGCTCAACGACGGCGGCGGCGAACGGCAGCCCGAAGTTGGCGATGGCACCGGAGACGACGTCGATGACGCGGCCGAGCAGTTCCTGGTGCCAGGCGAAGGCCCAGTTGTACGCCACCCGCGCCGCCCCGTCCGACAACGACATCCGGCGGGAGTTGAGCACGTTGGTCAGGATCGGTGCCCACTGGCTCGCCTCATGCCCGTCGGGCGGGGGCAGCTGGTTGAGCACCTGGCTGGTGACGATCTGGTGTGCCTCCCCCGGCACATTCGCCCGGGCCATGGCCTGCCCGGCCAGCCATCCGCCGAGGGCGGACGAGTTCTGCGCCGCGGACACGTCGAG
>JAUNUL010000260.1 GCA_030538175.1 Propionibacteriaceae bacterium
CCGAGGCAACGCCAGCTGCGGAGCCAGCCGAGGCCCCAAAGGGAGCCGACGGGCCAGCAGGGGCGGGAGCCGACGCCCCGAAGGGGGTTGACGGCCTTGGTGCGGCGTCCTGGTGATCCTGCACAGCCGCCAGGCTGAACGGATTGTGCGGATCGGACGATGCCGGCGCCGGCCGCTCATCCGCCGACGGCTGCTCAGCAGACGCGCCCTGATCACCCGGGACAGGCTGGTCATCCCCATCCACCGCAGAACGCTCATCCTGACCGGGCTGCTCGGCCAAGGGGGGCTGCTCGGCAGACAACGGCCGACCAAAGGGGCTGGCGTCAGGCTCGGCTGCAGCCGGCCGACCGAAGGGGCTGGCCTCAGGCTCGGCCTCAGTATCCGCATCAAGCGCGAACGCCGGCTCGGACTCGATCACCGGCTCGGACTGGGCCCCAGGCTTTGCTTCGAACCCCGGGTGGGCCTCGAACCCCGGGACCTCGGGCTCCTCGACGTCCTCACCATCGGGACCGAACGCGTGATACACCTCCGTACGACCGAACGGATCGAGGGCCGCCGGCGGTTCGGCAGCTGCTTCGGCGCTATCGGCCACCGCGGCGTCAGACTCGGCGCGGTCACCGGCACTCCCGGCGAGCCCGGATTCGTCGGCAGCCTCGGACTGGTCGCTGAGCGCAGGGCTGGTCCCGGGTGCGGCGGCGAGCAGGTCGCTGTCCGCTGCGTCGTCACCCTCGACCTCCGGAGCGCCCACCGAGTGGTCATCCACCACGACGGCATCAACGACCGCAGAACGAGCCGGCTCGAGTTCGGCAACCGGCGCGAGTCCGGGCACCGGCGACACCGGTGCCGGCGACTGGTCGGCCGACCGCTCGATCGCGCCGAATGGGTCGACACCCTCGTGCTGCTGATTGGTTTCGGTCTGGGTCGGCGCACTCCCCAAGGGTTGGGGACTGCTGACGAGAGCCCGGGGGGTCGCGTCGAGTTCCACGAAGGATGCGGTCACCGCACCGACGACCAAGGGCAGAACCAGCCGGTCCGTAGCCCTGCCGCCGCTTTCGCAGTTCACCCGGACCCGCCGCACGTGCCCCAGGTCAACCTCGCTCCAGGTCACCATCTCATTGGCACCGGCAATCACCCGGCCGCTGTCGAGATCGACGATCTCCAGTTCACCGCGGATGAGCGACCTCATCGCGTTGTCCCGCCAGAAAAAAGCCGCGAAGTCAGGCATCTTCGACACGTTGTGCAGGGCCAACTCAGCGATGAGATCGTCGAGCGAGTCGGCTTTCAGCACCACGCGCCACAGGCGCTCGACGATCGGGGACGACTGCGCGGGCGCTGGTTGGAGAACGACCAGCGACGTCGGGCCGCCGAGAACCACCCACTCACCCGGGGAATAAGTGGCCCGCCACAGCCCAATCTGCTCGGTCATGGAATCTCCCGTCTCATTTCGGCCCCGTCGACATCGACGATCACGACAGACACATTGTCCCGCGCCCCGGCAGCCAGTGCCAAGGACAACAGGTGATCAACAGCATCCTGCGGAGCATTCTGCCCCACCACGATGCGCTCAATGGCTGCCCGGTCAGTCTCCCGCAATAATCCATCACTGCACAAAAGCAGCCGATCCCCCGCCACCATCGGCAACAACCAATAGTCGGGTTGGAACAAGTCCACCGAGCCGACCGCCTGACTGAGCACGTTGCGATCCGGATGCTGGGCAGCCTGCTCCGGAGTGAGCAGGCCCATGGAGAGCATGCCCTGCACGTGGGTGTGATCCTCGGTGACCAACGTCATCCGGGAGCCAGCGACGCGATAAATGCGGGAGTCACCGGAGTTGATCATCATCCAATAGGGCTGACCGCCGATCCAGACTCCGACCGCTGCAGTCAGCGTGGTCGCGGCCCGATGATGGTCCGCCTCCTGTCGGGCACACAGGCTGGCGTGGGCGTCATCAACCGCCTGCGCCACCACCTCGGGTGTCAGGTCGGGTTGGGCCGCCAGTTGCTGGAATCGCTCGGCGACCATCCCGCTGGCCAGAGCGCCCTGCTGGCACCCTGAGATGCCGTCAGCGACCATGAAGACGGGCGAGCTCGCCACCACCGCGTCCTCATTGACGGCCCTGACGGTGCCGGGATGGGTTATCGCGGCAAAAACCAGGAAATCCACGCCCGCAGGATAGTGGCGAGCGTGGATTTCCGGGAGTTCTTCGACAAATGGACTGCTGGGCGTACCCTCAGGCAATCACCGCGTGAGGGACGCCCGGGTGATCACTGGGCGCAACGACGCCCGGCGATCACTGCGGCGAGCGGGCCCACAGGTCCGGACCGAACACCTCATAGTCGATCCGATCGGCCGGCACACCGCGCGCCAGGAGCTGACGGCGGGCATGGGCCATGAACTCCAACGAGCCGCACATGAAGACGCGCGAGCCTTCGGGGATCTCAACATCGGTCAGATCCATCAGGCCCTCATGGGCCGGGCGGCGGGTGGGGGCGATGTCTGCGCCTTCCTCGTACCAGAATTCACCCACGGAGTCCCGGAGCTGCATGGACTGGCCCAGCATCCGCTGATAGAGCGCCTGGGTGCCGTGGTTGCGGTCGGCGTGATAGATCCGGACCGTACGCTTCGGCTGGTGCTGGACCAGATCCTCGAGGATGGCGGCCATCGGGGTGATGCCGATGCCGGCGCTGACGAGCACGAGCGGCTCATCGGACTTGTCCAGGATCACGTCGCCCGACGGCTGCGAGACGTCGAGAATCGTGCCGACCTGGGCGTTGTCGCCGAGCCAGTTCGAGACCTGACCGTCGGGGACGCCGTTGGTGCCCTTGGCCCGCTTGATGGTCACGCGGAAGCTCTCGCCGCCGGGGACACCGGAGATCGTGTACTGCCGCGGCTGGCGTTCGCCATTGGGGAGGTCCACGGCGATCGCGACATATTGGCCGACGTGGTGCGACGGCAGGTCGCCCTCGACCGGGGCGAGCTCCAGCGAGAAAACGTCCTGGGCCTCATCGGCGCGGTCGACGACCTTGTACTTGCGCCAGGGCTGTTCGGGGTCGGTGCCACCAAGGGCGTACAGCTTCGCCTCCTCGGCGATCAGCTGGCTGCCGAAGAGCCAATAGACCTCTTCCCAGGCCGCTGCGACCTCGGGGGTGACCGCCGCACCCAGCACATCGCCGACGGCCCACATCAGGTGACGGCCGACGATCGTGTAGTCGGTGCCCTTGATGCCGAGGGAGACATGCTTGTGCGCGATGCGCTGCATGATCGGGCCGAAGTCGGGGGCATCGGGATCGATGAGGTGCACGGCATAGGCGACCACCGACGCAGCGAGGGCCTTCGGCTGCTCACCGATCGCCTGGTTGGCCTTGTTGAACACCCGCATGAGCTCCGGGTTGGCAGCAAACATGTGCGGATAGAACTTCGCGGTGATCGCCTCAGCGTTCTCGGCGACGACACCGGCGGTCGCCTTGACGATGGCTTCGGACTCCGGGGATAGCAACATTGCTCCTCCAAACAAGAAACGTGCACGTCGGTGTGCGGTGGTCGACACGCAATTTAACAGATTTTCCATGTTATTTGACCAGCCGGAGTGGCGTATAGGCTCGGTCAGGATTCCCTCACCCTGAGCCTGGATCCTGAGCACCGCACTGCATTGAGAGGCACCCAGCCCATGCGCCCACCCCAGATCCGCCTGGCCCTCTTGCTGATCTCGGGTCTGCTGTTGTTAACGCTGGTGCTCAACGTCTCGTCCTGTCAACAGGAGCGGGCGTCCCGTCTCGGGCCCGGAGCCACCGGACTCCGGGTCACCGCGGTGCAGTGGTTGCTCAACGCGAAGAAGATCGATGTGAGCATCACGGGCACCTTCGCGCAGCAGACGAACAGCGCCGTCCGTGGTTTCCAGGAGCGCGAAGGGCTGTCGGTCACCGGGCAGGTCGATCAGCGCACCTTCGACAGGCTGATCGCCGATACCCGCGAGGGCGACCGCGGCCTCCAGGTGCGGGCGGTCCAGACGCTGCTGCACCTGCAAGGCAACCGGGTCGGCGTCCACGACACCTTCGACGGCCCGACCGCAGATGCCGTGCGGGCGTTCCAACGAACCGCCGAACTCGACGCGACTGGCGCCGTCGACCGCGACACCTGGCGGGCCCTCTTCAAGGGGCCAAAGGAAGGCCCGCCGGTGACCGAGGCCGAGCAGTTCTTCGCCACGATCGCCCCGATGGCACGGGAGGCGAAGCAGCAGTACGGCGTACCCGCCGCCGTCGCCATGGCCCAAGCCGCCCAGGAAACCGGCTGGGGTCGATCGGCACCGAACAACAACTATTTCGGGGTCAAGTGCCACAACCAGTCCCCCGGACCGATCCACTTCGAGTGCCGCGAGCTCGCCACCGGCGAGTGGGAGAACGGCCAGCAGATCCAGATCACCGACAAGTTCCGGGCGTACGCGACGATGCGCGACTCGTTCCTCGACTACGGGAATTTCCTGCAGACCAACT
>JAUNUL010000261.1 GCA_030538175.1 Propionibacteriaceae bacterium
CAGCACGAGCATGAGGATGAGGGAGGCGAGGATGGACTGCCATCCGGCGCGGTCGTGGCGGCCGGGCCAGGGCAGTGGCCAGACGCGGTTGTGGCCTGGGTCGTCACGGTCGATCCAGGGCAGCCGGAAGTCCGGGCCCGAGGGGCGCCCGGTGGGCGCGAGGTCCAGCAGGTCGACGTCCGCGAGCAGTGCATCGGCGGTGTCGACGATCGAGGAATTGTCGGCGTACGCCAACGCCACCCACGGTGCGAGCGGATGCAAGTCGTCAGGATCGACAGGTTCGTCCCGCTCCTGGAAACGTCGGCCGAGGCGACCCTCATCCTGTTCCTGGCCCCCACGGACCAGGACGTCGTCGATATGGAGTTTGTTGATCAGGCCCGAGAAGCGGTCGCGGGCGGCCTTGTCCGCCGCGGCACCTTCGGCGAGCTGGACCAGGATGACCCGTTGCGCGTCCGCGACATCCGGACCGTCGGCGTGGGCTAGCCAGGCGACACCCGAGGGGCGGGTCACGACGCGACCGGCCAGCCAGAAATCACCGATGCGGGCGGGATCATCCGGGTGGGCCGGGGTCACCTCAAGTCCTGCCCAAGCGGGGCCGGGGATCGGAGTTGGGCCGGAGGATTCTGACATCGCGTCCATTGTGCCGCATCGTGCCCGGACGATGACATGGTCGTTTCGTCCGGACAGGTAGGCTGGCCCGGTCCCGCGACCCCCGGCACCACAGGAGACGGCGAGTTGAGCAGTCCGAGCACCCACCCCCAGGCCAATATCTCGGACGCCGCTCGTCTGATCAGGGAAGCGATCTCCCAGGTGCAGCGGGTGATCGTCGGCCAGGACCACATGGTGGAGCAGCTGATGGTTGGCCTGCTGGCCAAGGGCCACATCCTGTTGGAGGGTGTGCCCGGTGTTGCGAAGACCCTGGCGGTCCGTTCGTTCGCGACCGTGGTGGGTGGCGAGTTCGCCCGCATCCAGTTCACGCCCGACCTCGTGCCCTCCGACATCGTGGGCACCCGCATCTATCTGGCCTCCCAAGAGCGCTTCGAGGTGGAGCTGGGCCCGGTTTTCGTCAACTTCGTGCTCGCCGACGAGATCAACCGAGCACCAGCAAAGGTGCAGTCGGCGATGCTCGAACTCATGGCCGAGAAGCAGGTGTCCATCGCCGGCCGGACCTATCCCGCACCCACCCCGTTCATCGTGATCGCCACCCAGAACCCCGTCGAATCCGAGGGTGTCTATCCGCTGCCCGAGGCCCAGCGGGACCGCTTCCTGCTCAAGGTCGACGTGCCCTATCCGCGGGGCGACGAGGAGTTCGAGATCCTGCGTCGGATGAGTGTTCGCCCACCGGAGGCGAGCCCGGTGCTGAATCCTGATCTTGTCCGTCAGCTCCAGGACGCGGCCAGCGACGTGCACGTGCACAATCTGGTGGCGGAATACATCGTGCGACTGGTTCTCGCGACGAGAACCCCGGCCGAGTTCGGCATGCCGGATTTGGCGTCGGTGATCCAGATCGGTTGTTCACCGCGAGCGACCCTGGGATTGGTGGCGGCATCCCGGGCCCTGGCCTTGATTCACGGCCGGGACTATGTGTTGCCCACCGATGTCAAGGCGGTCGCTCGCGACGTCATGGCTCACCGACTCGTGCTCGGCTTCGACGCTGTCGCCGACAACATCCAGCCCACCCAGGTGATTGAGCGCATCGTCGCGATGGTCCCCGAACCCACCCCGGTGTGGAACAGCCAACAGGGATGAGCAGCCCGGATTTCGCCCGCCCGGAGGCCTATGCCTCGGTGTTGGGCGTGCCCACGAAAGCCACGCTGCCCCTGAACAAGCTTGCTCCCGAGGCGGCGTTGCGACGGCTCGAGCTCGCCGTGGTCCGTCGCCTGGAGGGGTTCCTGCACGGCGACCACCTGGGTTTGCTGCCCGGTCCGGGGTCGGACACCAACGATGCGCGGGAATACGTCCCGGGTCAGGACGATGTGCGCGCCATGGACTGGGCGGTGACGGCACGCACGACCGTGCCCCATGTGCGCGACACCATGGCTGACCGGGAGCTCGAGGTGTGGGCCCTGCTCGATGTCACCCCATCGATGAACTGGGGGACCGCGGGGGTCACCAAGCGCGACCTCGGCATCGCTGCGATCGCCACCATCGGCTTCCTCTCCCAGCGGATGGGTGACCGCTTCGGGGGCATGATCATGCGTCCGGATGGCATGACCCGCTTGCCTGCCCGATCCGGCCGGATGGCGCTCTATGGTCTGTTGCGCCGCATGCTGGACACCCCGATCGTGCCGGACCATGCCAGCGGTCAGCTGGATCTTCCCGAGGGTATCGAGCAACTGATCCGCACCCAGCGTCGCCGCGGCATGCGGGTGGTGGTGTCGGACTTCCTCACCCCGGGCGATCATGAGCTCGACCCGAACGTGCCCCCTCCGTGGGAGCGAGCGCTGCGGCATCTCGCGGTGCGCAATCAGGTCCTGGCCATCGAGGTCGTCGACAAGTTCGAGTTGGAGTTCCCCGACGTGGGCGAGATTCTCATCCGCGACCCGGAGACTGATTTTGAGCGGTATGTGAATACTGGAGATCCAGCGGCCCGACGCCGCATGGATGCCGCCAGTTCAGCCCAGCGGGAGCGGATTCGGATTGCCTTGCGCCGCGCAGGCGTGGGACACATCCAACTCCGCACCGACCGGGACTGGGTGGTCGACATCGCACGCTTCGTGCTCGCCTATCGACGAGTCGCCAGCATGCTGCACGCACCACCACAGGGGGTGAGCCGATGACCCTGCCGGACTGGTTTCCCAACTTCACCGAGCCTTCACGACTCGTGTGGCTCATCGCGATCCCGATCTTGGTTGGCCTCTATGCGTGGGCCAGCCGCAAACGGAACAAGCGCGGAATGCGGTTCACCAACACGGGCATGCTCGGCGCGGTCGTGCGCCGACAGTCCCAATGGCGGCGGCATCTCACCGTGGCCTTGTCGCTGCTGTCCCTGATTGCTCTGGTCGGCGCTTGGGCGAAACCGTTCGCCCAGGTCGACGTGCCCCGCGAACGCGCCACCATCGTCGTGGTGCTCGATGTCTCGTTGTCGATGCAGGCGACGGATGTCCGGCCGGACCGGTTCACCGTGGCGAAGAATGAGGCCACGGAGTTCGTGAAGAGCCTCCCAGCGCAATACAACGTGGCGCTGGTGACGCTGTCGGGCAACCCGTCGCTGGTCATCCCGCCCACGACGGACCGGGGTGCGGTGATCCGCGGCATCGAGACCCGGCAGCTCGCGGATTCGACGGCGGTGGGTGAGGCGATCGTCGTCGGTCTCCAAGCGCTGGCCCAGGCGCCGAAGCCGAAGGGGGCGGGAGACGAGCCAGCGCCCGGTGCGATCGTGCTTCTCACCGATGGCCAGAACACCGTTGGTCGTCCCGCTGAACAGGGCGCCCAGCAGGCCGCTGACGAAAAGGTCCCGGTGTTCACCATCGGCTATGGCAGTGAGAACGGCTATGTCGATCTCGACGGCAAGCGCGAGCCCGTGCCGGTGAACCACGCCCAGTTGGAGCGGGTGGCCAAGGAAACCGGCGGGGAGCATTTCCGCGCAGCCAGCCCTGAGCAATTGAAAAAGGTGTATTCCAACATCGGATCCTCGGTGGGAGTCGAGAAGGCCGAACGGGAGACGACCGCCGCGTGGGCCGGTTGGGGTCTCGGCTTTGCCGCCCTGGCTGCCCTGTGTGCGATTTCCCTGGCTGCGAGGTGGCCGTCATGATGTCGTCCGCACCGTTGCTGACCCTTGCGCCGCTCGTTCCATTGGCAGTCGAGATGCCGGACTTCGAGCATGGTGGTCGGCTGTGGGCGCTCCTGCTGATCCCTGTCCTGGGAACGGTCTATCTCGGCCTGTTGATGCTGCGCTCCGGTGGTGGCCGGCGTACGCGGAGTCTGCCGATCAACACCGATCGGACGTGGGTGCGGCACACGGCGGTGGTCCTGGCGTTGGCGAGCATGGTGATGCTGACGCTGGCGTGGGCCACCCCGCGCCAGACGGTTGAGGTCCCCCGGGAGCGGGCGACCGTGGTGATCGCCATGGACGTCTCGTTGTCGATGGAGGCCGCGGATGTGCTGCCCACGCGGCTGGACGCGGCGAAGGAATCCGCGAAGGAGTTCGCCAACTCGCTGCCGCCGGGATTCAACGTCTCGTTGGTCGAGTTCGCCGGGACGGCGTCCATCGCGGTCCCCCCGACCACCGATCGAGGTGTGGTCAATGCGGCCATCGACAATCTGCGGCTGCGTGAGTCGACCGCCATCGGTGAAGGCATCTATGCCTCGCTGGATGCGCTGTTGATGGTGCCGCCTGATCCGTTGGACGCCAATGCCACTCCGCCGGCGACCATCGTGGTCCTCAGCGATGGTGAGTCCCAGCGCGGACGCAGCCCCTATTCGGCGGCGTCCAAGGCGAAGGAGGCCGGCGTACCGGTCAACACGATCGCCT
>JAUNUL010000262.1 GCA_030538175.1 Propionibacteriaceae bacterium
GGCGAGGAGGCGGCGTGGTCGAAATAGGAACGCATTGGTTGCAGCCTATGGACCCGACCCCACCGCGGTCACTTCGCACACGTTTGGTCCCGACGGCTATCGCAGCTTCTGGATGCCCTCGGTCACTGCGGGCAGGACCTTGTGCAGGTCACCGACGATGCCGAGATCGACCATCTCGAAGATCGGCGCTTCCTCGTCCTTGTTGACCGCGACGACAGCCTTGGAGGTCTGCATGCCCGCCCGGTGCTGGATCGCACCGGAGATGCCGGCGGCGATATAGAGCTGTGGCGAGACGGTCTTGCCGGTCTGGCCGACCTGATAGGTGTGCGGATACCACCCCGCATCGACCGCGGCCCGGGATGCGCCGACAGCCGCGTGCAGTTCGTCGGCCAGGGCCTCCACCGCGGAAAAGTCCCCGCCCGTGCCACGCCCGCCGGACACCACGATCGCGGCCTCGGTGAGCTCGGGACGACCGGATGCGGCCTTCTCCTGCGACGAGGCAATGCGGGCGCCGCGGGCGGCGTCGCTGATCTCGACGGCCAGGGCCTCGACCGCTCCGGCGGCCGGTGCCTCCTCGGGCGCGCAACTGTTCGCCTTGACTGTGACGATCGGAATGCCCCGGGTGGCCTGGGCGGCGACCGTCCAGTTGCCCGCGAACACCGACTGCAACGTGCCGTCGGCGGTCACATCCACCGCATCGGTGATCAGGCCCGCATCCAGCTTGACCGCGAGCCGGCCGGCGATTTCCTTGTTGTCGAGGGTCGAGGTGAGCAAAACCGCGACCGGCTCCTTGGCCGCGACGACCTGGGCGAGGGCCTCGGCCTTCGGGGCCACCAGGAACTCATTCAGCGTGGGGTCGGTGATCTCGACGACCGACGCGGCCCCGAACTGGCCGAGCGTGCTTGCGACATCAGCGCCGGGACCGAAGACGACAGCGACCGGTTCCCCCAGACGACGGGCGAGGGTGAGCAACTCGAGAGTGGGCTTGGCGACACGTCCGGCCACCACTTCGGCGACGACTACAACATTCGACATCGTGGTTTCTCCTGAGATCAGAGGTATTTGCCGGCGGACAGGAACTCGACCAACTCGGCCGCACCCGAGCCATCGGCATCGGTGACGATCCGCCCCGCGGCCTTGGGTGGTCGCTCGGTGGTGCTGGTCACCTTCGTCGCCGCGGCGCCGAGGCCCACCTCGTCGGCGTCAATGCCGAGATCATCGAGATCCCACTCATCGACCTTTTTCTTCTTGGCCGCCATGATCAGCTTCATCGACGGATAGCGGGCCTCGCCCGACTGGTCGGTGACCGACACGATCGCCGGCAGCTGCGCCTCGATGCGCTGGGAGGCTATGTCGCCATCGCGCCGGATGGACACCACGTTGTTCTCCACGGCCAGGTCCACGCCGAAGGTGGCGGCCGGCCAGCCCAGCCGTTCGGCCAGCATCGCCGGCAGCACGCCCATGTTGCCGTCGGTCGACGCCATCCCGCAGATGACCAGGTCGGGCGCGATCTTGGTGATCGCCGCAGCGAGGATCTTGCTGGTGGCCAGCGCGTCGGAACCGTGGATGTCGTCGTCGTTGATGTGGACGCCGGCATGTGCACCCATCTGCAGCGCCTTCTTGATCGCGTCCGCAGCGTCGTCCGGGCCCATGGTCAGCGCGATGATCTCGACATCGTGGCCCGCCTCCCCCACGCGCAGGGCCTGCTCGACGGCGTACTCATCAAGCTCGGACAACAAGCCATCGGCCGACTCGCGATCAACCGTCCCGTCATCGTCGAATTCGCGGTTGCCCGTGGCATCGGGCACGTGTTTGACCAAGGTGACGATCTTCATCTCTCTCCGCTCTGAGACAGGCCTGATTGTGACGCAGGTCCCACTATAAGTTACTGACCAGTATTGGACAATGTCCGTTGACCTGGGCGAACGCACGACCATGGCACCAGAGATTTAACCGCGACCGGCTATTATCGCCCGGCTACCTGCTCGCCTACCCCGGAGGACACGATGGCACGAATCCTGCCAGCCCCGCACGACTCGAGCCGATTGGGCGCCCGACTGGTCGATGACGGCTGCCACTTCGGTCTCTGGGCGCCGCGGGCGACCCGCGTTGAACTCGCCCTCGTGGCCGAGGACCGCAGCCAGGTGAACCACGAGATGACCCGGTCCTCCGACGACGGGGTGTGGACTGTGTTCGTCCCGGGCGTCGAGTCCGAGCAGCGCTATGGCTTCCGCGTGCACGGCGAGTGGAACCCCGACGACGGCGCCCGGTTCAATCCGGCCCGCCTCCTGCTCGACCCCTATGCCAGGGCGATCACCGCCGGTGTCGACTACAGCGGCCCGATCCTTGACCACCCCGAGCACGACGACTACGAACTCGACCCGACCGACTCCTCCCAGGCCGTGCCGCTCGCGGTGGTCGTCGCCGACAGCGAACCGCCCACGCCGATCGCCGCACGCCGGGACCTCACCGACTCGGTGATCTATGAGGTCCACGTCAAGGGCATCACCCAGAATCACCCGGCGGTGCCCGAACATCTTCGGGGGACGTACGCCGGCATGGCCTATCCCGCCATCATCGATCACCTGCTCGACCTCGGTGTGACAGCGGTCGAGCTGCTCCCCTGCCACCACTTCGTCTCCGAACCCTTCATCGTCGGCAAGGGCCTCACCAACTATTGGGGCTACAACAGCCTCGGCTTCTTCGCACCGCATGCGGCGTACTGCTCGGTCGGCACGCTCGGCCAGCAGGTGCAGGAATGGAAGCAGATGGTCTCGGCGCTGCACGAGGCCGGCATCGAGGTGATCCTGGACGTCGTCTACAACCACACCGGTGAGGGCGGTCACGAGGGCCCGACGCTGTCGTTCCGCGGCATCGATCACGGCGGCTACTACCGCCTCACCGAAGACCGTCGCAACGACTATGACGTCACCGGCTGCGGCAACTCCGTCGACACCTCTGAAGACGGCGTCCTTGACATGATCCTCGACTCGATGCGCTATTGGGTCACCGAGATGGGCGTCGACGGGTTCCGCTTCGACCTCGCCTCGGAACTCATCCGCGACCAGAACCACCATGTCGACCAGGAGCATCCGTTCAAGACGCGGATTGCCGAGGACCCCGTCTTCGACGGCATCAAGATGATCGCGGAGCCCTGGGATGTGGGCCCCTATGGCTATCAGGTCGGCAACTGGGGTCCGGGCTGGAGCGAGTGGAACGACCGGTTCCGCGACTTCACCCGGGACTTCTGGCGTGGCGAGGTCGCTGGCGTCCAGGAGCTGGCCGCCCGGCTCTCCGGCTCCGGCGACCTGTTCGACGCCCCGGGCCGCTCCCCGGGCGCGTCCATCAACCTGATCACCGCCCACGACGGCTTCACCCTGCGCGACCTCGTCAGCTACAACCAGAAGCACAACGACGCCAACGGCGAGGGCAACCGGGACGGCTCGGACGACAACCGCTCGTGGAACTGCGGCCACGAGGGTGAGACCGACGACCCGAGCATCAACGCGCTGCGCCACCGCCAGGCCAAGAACATCATGGCCACGCTGTGCCTCGCGACCGGTGTGCCCATGATCACCGCCGGTGACGAAATGGGTCGCACCCAGGGCGGCAACAACAACGCCTATTGCCAGGACTCCCCGATCTCCTGGGTCTCCTGGGACACCCAGGACGACTGGCAGGACCTCTATGCGATGACCCGGGAGATCCTGCGCCTGCGCGCCGAACACCCGGTGCTGCGTCCGGACCGGTATCGCTACTACGACCAGATCGTCGATGCCGACGGCAACACCCTCGACCGGGTCGACCTCACCTGGTTCAACGAGGTAGGCGCCGAGATGGATCCGGGCAACTGGCACGACCCGAACCGCCGCACCCTGGGCATGTATTGCTCCGACGCCGATGAGGCGTTCCTGACCTATCTGCACGCCCAGCCCGAGGGTGTCGATGTGACCCTGCCCGGCGGCGCCTGGGCGGTCGACTATCGCGTCGTCGTGCACAGCGGCTTCAACGGCGAGTTCCCCGATGCCGACCATGTCCTGCCTGCCGGCTCGACCCTGCACCTGCCGGCGCGCAGCGTCGCGCTGTTGCAGGCGACCGTGCCTGCCGCCGTCAGCGAGTCAGGGGACGCTGGGGACGCGCTCGAGACCACCGCGGAGCCGGGTGCCGAGCTCGATGTCGAGGCCGTGGCCGACGGCCTCGCCGGGGACCAGCCGGATGAGGTCCAGGGCTGACATCTCGGACTCGGTGTAGTCGGACGTCGCGTACAACGGGACCCTGCTCGGCTCGGTGAGCCCGAGCACTCCGGCGAACGGCCCCCCCGAGCGGGAGTGATAGGACATGTTGCCGGGCTGCTCGGAGTCCGACAACACATAGTCGGCGATCTCGACCCGGCCGTTGCCCTGGTGGGGGCTGTCCAAGCACGGGGCGAAGAACGCGAGGTTCCAGGCGATCGCGACCGTCTGCCA
>JAUNUL010000263.1 GCA_030538175.1 Propionibacteriaceae bacterium
TCCCGCTGTCGACCTCGTACGCCCTGCACCAGATGATCGACCGCGCTGACCTCCAGGTCTTCGCGCACTGCGGTCACTGGGTTCAGATCGAGCGTCAGGCCGACTTCGCCCAGTCGCTCATCAACTTCTTCCAGCGCGAGGAAGTCAAGTGATCTGAGGATCAAACCCAGCGCGACCCCCGGCACCCACGCGGTGCCGGGGGTCGCGTCACGTCCGGGCCGTCTCGTCACCCCCTCCATCGAAACATTCGTGACCCAAGTCACGCGGATGCTGGCGCGGCGCGGCTCCCGGCTCTAGGTTGGGCACATGAAAGTCCAGGATGTGGTGAACCGCAAAGGCGCAGATGTCATCACCATCCGCAGCGACGAGACTGTCGCAGCGCTGGTGGCTCTGCTCAGCAAAAACAACATCGGTGCCGTGGTGGTGTCCGATGCCGAAGGATACGTCCACGGAATCGCCAGCGAGCGTGACGTGGTCCGGGGATTGGGCGAGTCAGGTGCGGCCATTCTCGAGCAACCAGTGTCCGCCCTCATGTCGCGCGACGTGCACACGTGCGAGCCGGCCGAGGACATCGCCGCGCTCGCCGAGCGCATGACCGAACATCGCATCCGACATCTGCCGGTGATGCGTCAGGAGCAACTCGCCGCCATCATCAGCATCGGCGACGTCGTCAAGAGTCGACTCGACCAGCTGACTGAGGAACGCAACCAGCTGATCTCCTACGTGCAGGGCTGATCGGGGCACACGATTTCCGGCCGCCTGCGCGGGCTGGGGCGGATCCTCCAGCAGAGCGTTCTTGCCAGCCTCCACTACCGGGTGACGGGCTTGGCGGCCGAGGTTGCGTTCTTCACCCTGCTCTCACTGCCCCCGCTGGTCTTCGGACTGGCGGGCTCCATCGGTTTCATCGCCCAGCGCTTTTCCTTGGCCGATGTCTCGGGGTTCAGGGACCAGGCACTGCACTATGCCGGCCGGTTCCTGACCCCGGACACCGTTGATGAACTCATCGCGCCCACCCTGGACGAGGTCCTGGGCTCCAGCCGATTCGAGGTCGTCTCCCTCGGTTTCCTCATCGCCCTGTGGAGCGGCTCCCGCGCGACTGCTGTTTTCGTGGATGCCATCACCATCATGTACGGCGCCCGGGGCGTCCGCGGCCTGATCCGCTCGCGCATCTGGTCGTTCGGGGTCTATGTCGCCTTCCTCATCGGTGGCGCGATCACGCTCCCCCTCGTTGTGGCCGGACCCCGCCTGGTCCGCACCTTGCTCCCCGACCCCGTGGAGTTCCTCGCTGCCCTCTATTGGCCCATTGTGCTGGGCGCCACCATGGCCGTCCTCGTCACGCTGCTGCACTGGGCAACACCCGTGCGGCACTTCTGGCGCGCCCACGTGCCCGGAGCAGTCCTCACGGTGGTCCTCTGGCTGGTCGGATCTGCCGCCCTGCGCTGGGCGCTCACCGCTCTGACCGGGGGCACCTCGATCTTCGGCCCCCTGGCCGCACCCATCGCGCTGCTGCTCTGGCTCTATCTCATCGCGTTCGCGGCGCTGGTCGGCGCGGCCGTCAATGCGGCGGTCGCGAAGGTTGCCCCCGATTGGGTGGGCATCACCGATCAGACGGCGGAACATGTGTTGGAAGACATGGACGACGCCAAGAATCCTGCAGACGAGGACCGCCATTAACCGAACAATTTGCTTCGCCGCCAATTTTGTTTCAGTATACGAAACGTTATCTCACAGTATGATACTGAGGTTGGCGTAGGGCATGACAGCCCGGTTAAGTGATCGTGTCGGGACGTGCAGAGCCACAACCAGGTGGTTCGATCCCGACACGGCAACGGCGCCGATCCACCAGCAGGTGACGACACATGGCGCCCGCCATCACTGCATGTTGCCTGCCCGACTGGGGAAGGCCTATCTAGCGATGACAGCTCCTGCGCTCGTCCTGCTCGCCCACGGCAGCACCAGCAATCAAGTGGCAGAGGTGGCCCACGCAATGCGTGTGGGGATCCAAACCGCCCGTCCGGAAGTTTCGGTTCACACCGCCTTCCTCGACCACTGCCCGCCGAGCGGCCCCCAGGTGATCGCACGACTAGCCCGCTCGAAGACCACCGAGGTGGTTTTCGTTCCGATGAACCTCTCCAGCACCTTCGGCGCCGACCCGCGGATCAACGCGATGGTGGAGGGCGTCCAGGCGTCGCATCCGAAGCTGCGCATCGCCGTCGCCCGCCCCGTGGGCCCCGAGGCCAGCCTGCTGTCGCTCGTCGACCGCCGCCTCCGCGCCGCGCTCTCGGCCGCACACGCCTATGAACTGGACGGGCTCGTCCTCTCCTGTGAAGGCACCCACGATCAGCGCAGCCAGTCCCTGCTGTCACGTCGTGCCCGCCAGTGGTCGCTGCACCACAAGCTGCCCGTCGTCACCGCGACCGCGAACGGCATGGCACCAGGCATCGCCACGGCGATCAACTCACTGCGCGGCCAGGGCCGTCGCCACATTGCGGTCGGTTCGCTGTTCCTCGCCCCCGATGAGGTCTGGCTGCACCAGGCGGAACAGGCCTACCGGGCCGGTGCCGTCGCAGTCTCCGATCCCCTGGGTGCCGAGGAAGAGCTCCTCGACATCGCCTGGGGTCGGTACGCCGTCGCCGCCATGGGCCTGATCGATTTCGGCATCACCGAAGCGACCAACGACGACGGCCAGACCGACGACACCGACCGCCACCTGCACGTGGTCGGCGCCTGACCTAGCTCGCGTTGACCTGGGCTATCTCGCTCTCGACATCAAAGTCGGCGGCGGGCCAGCCCAGGTCCAGCGCCCGCAGGTGCTCGACCATCAGTCGGGCCACGGCCCAGTTGCGGTACCACTTCTTGTCGGCCGGAATCACGTACCACGGCGCGATCTCGGTATTGCAACGGGTCAAGACGTCGGAATAGGCATCCATGTAGTCCGCCCACTTGTTGCGGACATCCACGTCTCCTGGGTTGTACTTCCAGTATTTCTCCGGATCGGCCAGCCGCTCCAGCAGCCGCTCCTTCTGCTCATCCCGGGACACGTTGAGGAAGCACTTGATCATCGTGATGCCCTGATCGGCGAGCTCCGCCTCGAATGCGTTGATCTCGTCGAACCGCTTCGGGATCTCCTCGGCCGCCACCAGTTCATCCACGCGCACGACCAGCACGTCCTCATAGTGCGACCGGTCGAAGATCCCGATCATGCCCGGCCCCGGCAGTGCCTTGCGAATCCGCCACAGATAGTGATGGGCCCGCTCCTCCGCGGTCGGCACCTTGAACGCCGTCAGGTCGATGCCCTGCGGGTCGACCATGCCCACGGCATGCCGGATGACACCGCCCTTGCCCGATGTATCCAACCCCTGCAGCATCAACAGCAGCCGGGGCGCCTGCTCGTTGTCGCGACCCGCGGCGTACAAACGCTCCTGCAGATCGGACAGCTCCGGCGCCATCTCGGCCATCTGGTCGGGCGCATCGTCCTTGCCCTTGCCCGGATAGGCAGGTGTCGCCCCCGGAGCGAAATCCTCCACCCGCACCGGCCCCTGCGGGACCCGCAGGGCATCGGCGACGGAATAGTCGCTGCTCTTGTTCTTCTTGCTCTTGGCCATTTGCCCAGTCTGCCGCATGCAGCTATCCGGGCGAACGGCCCTCAATCGTTCAGGACTCGACGCGGTTTCCGTCGGCATCCCAGTGATCGGCGACCTTCTTGCTCGGCTGCACGCGCGGCGGCTCGCCCGGCATCTTCGGGTACTCGGGGGGATAGGGCATCTCCCCCTCACCAGCCTCGGCGTCCCGTGCGAACCACTCGAGCGCCGTCGAGATCGAGCCGGGATCCTGGGCATACAGCGGGGCCCACACATCGCCGAGGTCGGCGTACCTCTCCACCATCGTCACTGCGGTGAAATCGTCGGGCCGTGCGGTCTCGAGCTCCGCCCAGGTCAGCGGGGCGGAGACGCGGGCCTGCGGAACGGGCCGGATGGAGTACGCCGCCGCGATCGTCCGATCCCTGGCCATCTGGTTGAAGTCCACGAAGATGCGACTCCCCCGCTCCTCCTTCCACCACGCGGTCGTGACCCGATCCGGCAGCCGGCGGGCGAGCTCGCGGCCGATCGCGATCACGGCATGACGGGCGTCGATGAAGTTGCAGCCCTGCACGGGCACAAAGACGTGTACGCCGCGCCCGCCGGACGTCTTCGGCATGCCCTCCAACCCGGCATCGGCCAACACCTTGCGCAACTCCAACGCCGCCACGACCGCATCGGCGAAGTCGGTGTCGGGCTGGGGGTCGAGGTCGATGCGCAGCTCGTCGACGACCTCGGTATCGGTCATCCGCACGGGCCACGGGTGGAAGCGCAGCGTGCCCAAGTTGCCCATCCACGCGATCGTGGCCAGCTCGGTCGGGCACACCTCTTCG
>JAUNUL010000264.1 GCA_030538175.1 Propionibacteriaceae bacterium
CATCAGCGATGAGGGCCCGGAAGGTGAGGGATCGGCGTTGACGCAGCCGATCGATCAGGACTTCTGCCTGTTCGCGGACGCTGACCGTCGGTGCATGCAGGTGCGTCAGCGACACCTCTGCCGCTTTCTTCGGGGTCATGGCGCGCACGGCGAGGGCCGCGAGTTGGTCCGGTGTGGTGCGCAGGTCGACCTCGGGCAGGAGGCTGGCGAACTGGGGTTCGAGCCCACCGGGGCGGGCGTACCGACGCTGCTCGGCCGTCAACACCTCGGCGATCCAGAACGACACCTGTTTGAACGCGCGATATTGCAACAAGCGGGCAAACAGCAGGTCGCGCGCCTCCAGCAGGGCCAGATCTTCCTCGCCCTCGATCTCGCCGTCGGGGAGCAGTCGGGCAGCCTTCAGATCGAGCAGGGTGGCGGCGACGACGAGGAAGTGGCTGGTCTTTTCCAAATCCCACGAACTGCCGGCGGCTTTGATGTGGGCAATGAACTCGTCGGTCACCCGGGAGAGGGCGACCTCGGTGATATCGAGTTCGTGCTTGGCGATCAGCTGCAGCAGCAGATCGAAGGGGCCCTCGAAGTTGTCCAGGTGCAGGGTGAAGCTGGAGGTGTCGGCATCGGGCCTCTCCTCCGCGTCGATCACGACCCGGCCAGGCGCCGCAGCAGTTCGGATTCCGATCCTTCCGCCTCGAGACCGTCGAGTGCGGCAGCAACGGCCTCCCGAACGATCCGGCCGCGATCGACCGCGATACCGTGTTCGGCGCGCAGACCGAGGCGGGCATGCTCCAGTCGCAGCAACTCTGCGCGACTCACATAGACGGTGATCTTTTCCTCATGGCGGACCCGACCCGATCCGCGGGACGCGGCCGCATCGGTCGACGAACGAAGGCCAGCGATCTCAGCTTCGCGCAAGGGATCGTTGGAGCCGGGCAAACTCACTTTGCGGGGCATCGATGAAGCACCTCCCGGGCCAGGGATCGATATGCCTCGGCCCCGGGTGAGGACGATGCATAGGTCGTGATGGGTTCACCCGCAACCGTGGTCTCGGGGAACTTCACCGTCCTTCGGATCACTGTGTGGAACACCACATCACCGAACGCCTGGACGACACGCTCGAGCACCTCGCGGCTGTGCAATGTGCGCGAATCATACATTGTGCCGAGGATGCCGGTGATCTCCAAACCAGGATTCAGTCTTTCCTGGACCTTCGCAATCGTGTCGGTGAGCAGAGCGATCCCTCGCAGAGCGAAGAATTCGCACTCCAGGGGCATCAGCACACCGTCGGCCGCGGTCAAGGCATTGATGGTCAACAAGCCGAGGGATGGGGCGCAGTCGATGAGGATCACGTCATAGCGATCCCGGACCTTGTCGAGCACCCGCGTCAGGACCTGTTCCCGGGCGACCTCAGACACCAGTTGGAGTTCTGCGGCGGAAAGGTCGATGTTGGAGGGCAGCAGATCCATGCCCTCGACGATCGTCTCCTCGATCACGTCATCGATCTCGGTGTCCCGGGTCAGCAGAAGGTTATAGACGCTGACCTCGAGCGTGTAGGGGTTGATCCCCAGACCCACCGACAGGGAGCCCTGAGGGTCGAAGTCCACGAGCAACACCTTGCGCCCGGTCTCGGCGAGCGCCGCCCCCAGATTGATCGTGGTGGTGGTCTTGCCCACGCCACCCTTCTGATTGCACATGGCGAGGATCAAGGCGTTCTTGGGCCCCGGTGCGGGTGGTTCCGGTTCCGGCAAGTTGGGCCAGGGACGGCCGGTGGGGCCAAGCTCGTCGGCACCCTGCGCGGGTGGCTCCTCGACGTCGAAGAGGGGGCCCGACGTTTCGTTGGTGCCGGTCCGGTTCCGATCGGGTGCTGCCACGAAACGGTCCTCTCGGGGATCGAGTGCTGGATTGGTTGAGCCTAGTATGCCCGTGGGTGGGCCGTCCGATAGATCTCACGCAGGTGGTCCACCGTCACCATCGTATAGATCTGCGTCGTGGTGACCGAGGAGTGCCCGAGCAGTTCCTGGACCACCCGAATGTCTGCGCCCCCGTCCAGCAGGTGGGTTGCATAGCTGTGTCGCAACGTGTGTGGGGAGATGTCGGCGGTGATGCCGACCCGTTCGGCGTACGCCCGCAGGAGTGCCCACGCGCTCTGCCGCGACAGCCGCCCGCCGCGGGCGTTGAGGAACAGGGCGGGCGCTGTGGCCCCTCGGCCGCGGATGGCGTACGCCGGCCGGCCCCGCACCAGCCACGCGTCGATCGCCGCCCGGGCATAGCTGCCCAGCGGGACGATCCGTTCCCGGTCGCCCTTGCCGATCAGCCGCAGACCCGCTGCCGGGTCGGCCTCCCGTCCCACGAGCCTGGCCACGTCGTCGACGTCCAGTCCGGTGATCTCCGAAATCCGGGCGCCGGTGCCGTACAACAGTTCCAACAGGGCGGCATCGCGCAGACCTTCGGGTTCGGTCACGTCGGGTGCCGCGAGCAGCGCCTGGACTTGATCGAGAGGCAGTGCCTTCGGCAGGCGCTGGGGGCTGCGCGGCGGTTTCACCGCGGACGCCGGGTCCTGTGCGGTGAGTCCCTCAGTGGCAGCGAAGCGGTGCAGGTTGCGGACCGCAACCGTCGCTCGCGCAACGCTGGCCGGTGCCAGGGTCTCCCCCAACGCCACGGCATGTCCAGTGATGTCGCCTGGTGTGATCGCTGCCGGGTCGGTGATCCCGGCTGCCGCCAGATAGTCGGCATAGCGGGCCAGGTCGCGCCGATAGCCGGCGATCGTGTTGGCCGACAACCCCCGCTCAACTTGGAGATGGTCCAGATAGGCGGTGATCAGGTGGGTGATCGGATTCATCGCCGGGTCACCCGGCGTGATCGGGCTGGCCCTCCACGATGGCAGCCGCGCGCATAGCAGCCACCTGCGTTCGAGCGGGCCAGGGCGAATCCGCTGAGCGCAACCGGTCCAGGTCGTCGCGGGATGCGGCGTACGCCAGCACACCGGCCACCAGGGATGGGCTCTGCAGCCGGCCGGCGAGGATCCCCGCGATGAGGTCATCGACGGGGACGCGCAGCACCTCCATGTGGGCCTCTTCACCCTCGGGCTCGAACCCCTCGGGCTGGGTGGCGGCCCGCAGGTCACGGGCCAGATAGATCCGGATGGACTCGTTGACCCCACCCGGGGTGGTCATCATGTCAACCAGGATCCGCCAGTCCCCCGCGGCCAAGCCGGCTTCCTCGGCCAACTCCCGCTGGGCTGCGACGAGCCAGTCCTCATCGGGTTGGTCCAACAGCCCGGCGGGCGGTTCGATGAGTCGGAAGGCGACGGGGTGGCGATACTGATGAACGACCACCACCTGTTCGTCGTCGTCCAGCGCGATCACGCCAACGGCACCGGTGTGGTCGATGAAGTCGCGACGCATCATCTCACCGTCCGGGGTCCGAACCCTGTCGCTCAGATAGTCGAACAGTCCGCCCCGGCCGATCACCTCGCGCCGTTCGACGGGCCACAGTTCCGGGGAGTCCGCCGCAGTGCGACGGACCGGGATGCCGGCCGGCTCAGTCATCGACGCCTGCACCGGACGTTTCAGCGCCGGGGCGCTCCGCAGCAGCCTTGTCCCCCTCGGTGATCCCGACGTCGGAGTCTTTGCTCGTCGTCCCGGCATCAGCGGTCGCGGCCGGCTCGTCGTCCTCCCAGAGCCGCCCGGAGCGCTGGTGGCGCAGGGCCGCCCGGATCAGTCCGAGGAACAGGGGGTGTGCCTTGGTCGGGCGGGACTTGTATTCGGGATGCGCCTGGGTGGACACATAGAACGGATGCACGTCGGCAGGCAGCTCGACGAACTCGACCAGCGCACCGTTGGGGCTGGTCCCGGAGATCACCAGACCGGCCTTCTCCAACTGCTCCCGATAGGAGTTGTTGACCTCATAGCGGTGGCGGTGCCGCTCAGCGACGTGATGGACCCCATAGAGACCGGCGACGATCGAGCCACGCACCAGATCCGCGTCATAGGAGCCCAGACGCATGCTGCCGCCCATCTCCCCCGCACCCGACACGATGTCGACCTGTTCGGCCATCGTCGCGATGACCGGGTGCTCGGTGTCGGGATCGAATTCGCTGGACGCCGCGCGGGCAATGCCGACAACGTTGCGGGCGTACTCGATCACCATGCACTGCAGGCCGAGACACAGGCCGAGGGTCGGGATCCGGTTCTCCCGGGCGTACCGCAGCGCGCCGAGCTTGCCCTCCACACCCCGGATGCCGAAGCCACCGGGCACGCAGATCGCGTCCACGTCGGCGAGGTGCTTGCGCGCACCCTCGGTGGTGACGCACTCATCGGAGGCCACCCAGCGGACGTTGACCTTGGCGCGGGCGGCGAAGCCACCGGCTCGGAGTGCCTCGACGACCGAGAGATAGGCATCCGGCA
>JAUNUL010000265.1 GCA_030538175.1 Propionibacteriaceae bacterium
GTAGCCGACGAAGAAGTCCTCGTTGAAGCGAAGTCCGCTGATCTTCTCCAGCAGCGGGACGCATTCCTCTTCGGTCACCCCGGGATAGACGGTCGACTCATAGATCACGACGTCACCGGCGTTCAGCGTCTCCGCCAGCGCAGTCGTGGCGCTCAGGACCGCGGTCAGATCAGGGTTCTTGTGCTGATCGATCGGGGTGGGCGCGGTGACGACATAGACGTTCGCGTCCTTCATGTCCGCTGCATCGGCGGTATAGGTGAGCTGAGTTGCCGTCGCCAGATCCTCGTCGGAGACCTCGAGGGTCCTGTCGAAGCCTGTTTCCGCAAGCTCACGGACCCGGTCGACGTTGATGTCGTAGCCGATCACCGGCAGCTGGCGCCCGAACGCCACCGCCAAGGGCAGCCCCACATAGCCAAGACCGATAACCGCAATCTTGGCGTTCTCCACAGAAAATTTCACTGACACTCCTTGTACGCTGCGGAAACTGACACCGATTCACTTGATCGGCTGTGATCCTTCTTGCACCGGTGCTCGCCGCAGGAGGGATCAGTGTGAACGGGGTGCTGATGGGCACGACGGTCTGGGACGGCGATGCTCACGTCCGAGCGATGGGCCCCGGCTCGTACATTAGCGAGGCGAGCCGACACTTCCGCATCGTGTTCAGCTCGGCGAAGCGGGATAGCAATCATGAGCGCACGAGCGCCCCGTTCTCGACCAGTTCATCGACAGCCCGAGCCACCAGCAGGTCCGATTCCGGGTGCTCCCCGGCAGCGGCCACGACTTCGTCACGCAGCCCATCCAGAGAGATTCCCGCGCCGGCTGCGAGCCAGAGAAGAGCACCGATGCCCTGCAACTGCAGGCACGAGTTTCCCAACAACAGGACGACGACCTCCTCCGTCACCAGCGCATCCTTGAAGGGGGCACGGCTCACCAGTGCATCGGCCGGATCCGCCGTGGCCGGAGCGAGAGCCCCGTCCGTCGCCGCTCCATCCGCCTCGGTCGGGTCTGTGTCCGCCTCGTCATCATGCTCTGGAGCGATCGACACAAAGTCTGTTCGCTGCGACGGCGATGCCAGTGCCTGCGCCACCAACGAGGAAATGTGTTCGGCTTCCTGATATTTGATGCGGAAGACTCCCCCCGCCTGATCCATGGCTCGGACCAGATGTGCCAACCCATCGGCCAGCTGCGGCAGTGCCGACATGTCGGGCACCACCGCGGCGATGGCACGCAACACATCCCGACGCTCGATGCTCGGCTCCTCGTGCTCGGCGCCTCGCTCCAGGACGACAAGGCCGGCCAGCCGGAGGTCCGCCGGACAGTGGACAAGGCCCAACTCGTCCGGACTCAACTCGACCTTCCCACCGCCGTCTGCGGGAATGGTCGCGATCGGCTTGGGGAAGGGGATCACGCTCCCGTCGAGACGGACCGCGACGGTTTCATCAGTCACGTAGCCGAAGTCCGTGCGGCACAGAGTCCGTGCCACAGTCGACTTGCCCGTGCCGCTGGGGCCGATAAGGGCCACCACAGCGCCGTCCTTGGTGCTCAGGCCGGCGGCATGAAACATGAGCAACTCGCCGGCCCGAGCCTCGATCGACTGCACGGTGGCTGACGATGTCCATTGATAGGGATCGGTGAAGTAGCCAAGGTTGCGGCCGGAGTCACCATCGTGCAGGCATCGCGACCACCGTGCGCTGAGCTCAGGGTCCGGCAGTTCCCAGATTTCTCCGAGAATGTCCACCACAGGAGAGCCCACTACACACCTCGTCGGTCAACCATGGGAGAGCGCAATCGCCGCGCCCCTACCGCCCTCATCCCCTCGACGCAGCGTGGGAGACCTGCGCATCCTCAACCCCGGCAGCGGCCGCCCCGACCTCATCGCCCGCGGCCGGTGCCACAGGCTGGTCAACAGCTTGGCTGAGGAGCATGTCAAGGACGTGCTCCCGATCGTCATTCTCAAAGGTGATCTGCGCAGGATCCAGGACCGGAACGGTCACCTGCGAGATGAGCGGGTGGTCGCTCGGCACGCCGGCTTCGAGTTCGCCGAACAGGACCTCATGGAGTTTCTCTCCCGGACGCAGGCCGGTGAACTGGATCTCGACGTCCGTGCGGCCGGACACCTCAATCAGGCGCTTCGCGACATCCACAATGCGCACGGGTTCACCCATGTCCAGGACCAGCACGTCACCAGGCTTGCCAATCGCTGCCGCCTGCAACACGAGCTGGCAGGCTTCGGGGATCGTCATGAAATATCGCGTGACGTCCGGATGGGTGACGGTGATCGGGCCACCCCGTTCGATCTGGGACTTGAACGAGTGGATCACCGAACCCCGCGACCCCAGCACGTTGCCGAACCGGACCGACACGTAGTTCAGACCCTTGCTCATCGCATAGAACGAAGTCAGCCGCTCCGCGATCCGCTTGGACTGCCCGAGGATGCTGGAGGCATCCGCAGCCTTGTCCGTGGACACGTTCACGACACGGGGAACACCAGCCGCAGCCGCGCAACGCAACACGTTCAGCGAACCGATCACGTTGGTCTTCCAGCCCTCCAGAGGGAATCGCTCCAGCATCGGCAGATGCTTCAACGCTGCGGCATGGAAGATCACGTCCGGCTTGCTGGCGTCAATAACGCGCTGCAGGGCATCCAAGTCGCGAATGTCACAGAGGACCGTTTCCTCGGTGTCCAACAGCCCGTTGCCATAGATGGACAGCTGCACGCCGTGCAGGGCTGATTCGTCACGATCGAGCAGGAACAGTTTCTGGGGGCCGAGTTTGTGCACCTGCCGGCTGAGTTCGGAGCCAATAGAGCCGCCCGCACCGGTGATCAGGACCACCTTGTTGGTCACCAGTCCGGCAATGTCGGACAGGTCGGTCTCCACCTGACGACGACCAAGCAAGTCAACGACATTGAACTCGCGGAGCTCGTTCAGGCTGACCCGGCCACCGATGCGCTGATGCACAGGTGGCACGACGATGAGCTTCGCCCCAATAGCCGTGCAGTCATCCGAGATCTGCTGGATCAAGTTGGGGCTCGGGTTCCCCATCGCCAGAATCACCTGCTCGGCCCGGGTCTGCTTCACGACCGCCTGCAGGTCGGCCCCGGTGCCCAGGACGCGGTGGCCGTACACCCGTCGGAAGCGCTTGTGCCGGTCATCATCAAGGAAGCCGAGGATCCGATAGCGCGCATCAGGTGAGGTCGCGACCAAACGCGCCACCTCCGTGCCAGCTTCGCCCGCTCCATACACGAGGACAGGAATCGAGTCTTCTTCGGCCACCGCACGCGTACGGACCATGCCGAAGATGCCACGGAACGCCCAGCGAGCGGCTGCCATCACCACGAGGGCGAAGGCCGGCATCACCAAGGCCAGGGCACGTGGGAAGTCAGGCACGAAGAGAATGAAGATCAGGCCCAGGACGCTGGAAACCCCCAGCACCAACACTCCGAGCCAGGTCGTTTCCGCGTAGCTCGCAACCTTGGAACGCCCCAGATATTGGTGGCTGGCGAACCCGACCACCATGTGGGTCACCATGAGCGAGACCACAAAGGCCAGAGAAGCAATCCACTGACGTTCGTTCAGCTCGAAGTCATAACGGATCAGGACGAAGGCGATGAACGCAGCAGCCCAGGCAAACAGATCCCAGCCGACCATGACGATGCGCTTCCAGTGAACTGGAATGTTGGCCATTGATTCCCCCCAATGAGACAAGACAGACTCGCGGACGCGCAGCCACAGAAGCCCTGAGGAACAGGTTAAGACACCCGGTGACAATTCCTAAAACCCGCGTGCCGCGGACTGGCAAGAGCTAGGCTGGCCTGTCGAATTGCCCATTCGCTGCCCCGGTGACGCCCGTCAGAGCGCGGCCAGCACCGTCGCCACCAAGATCTTCGTCACCATGGCTGCGGGGTAGGCGAGGGCATAGCCCAGCCCGATCCTGGGATCGAAGTTCGTTCGCCCGTTCGCGTACGCCAACAGTGCCGGCTGGGTCTGCATGCCGGCGATCATTCCGCTCAGCCGCGTACCTCCGGAGCGGAACAGCCAGCGTCCGACGATGTACGCCAAACCACCCATCACGAGCGTGATGACTGCACCCAGGACGAGGATTCGCCACCACTCCCCTGAGGCGAACGCCTGACTGATCTGTCCGCCGGCCCGCGTGCCCGCGTACGCCAGGAAGATCAACAAGCCGAATTCCGTGAGGGTCATCGCCGCCGTGTACGGCAAGGTCGTGATGACGCGGCCCACCCGGCCGAGACGCCCCATGATCAGGCCCATCAACAAGGTGCCGGCAGCAGCGCCGATCGCAAACGTTCCACCACCGGGCAGGGGCAGTGGGACATGCCCAATGATCAGCCCCAGCATCAGCCCGAGACCACCCG
>JAUNUL010000266.1 GCA_030538175.1 Propionibacteriaceae bacterium
GCCGGCGATTATGCCCAGCGCAGGGGTCAGGGAGAGTCGGAGTCCGGGCCAGAACTCCGTGCGACCCCGGGTGCGTCTTCAGGGGCGTGAAACAAGGAGGACTCATGCACCAGCCCATCCAACCCATCGTGGCCCACGATCGCACCCCGGCCAGTCGTCGCATCCAGCCCATCCGGCGCATCCTGAGAGGCAGTCTCCTCGCCCCGCTCGCGGTGGCGGTCTTCGCCAGCGGCTGTGCGGTGGACCGGGCAGGAACCGGTGCGGAGGTCGCTCCCAACGCCGGTGCCCCGGCGCCGTACCCCGTCGAACGCGTCGAGCCCGTCACACCCGTCGGCCCGGTCACTCCGCGGGAACCCAACCAGAACCCGTTCGTTGATACCAGGGAGGACAACCTGTCCACGTTCGCGCTCGACGTGGATACCGGATCATTCACCCGCGCCCGCGCCCAGCTCAACGCAGGAGGCCGTCCGAGCCCGACCGAAGTGCGCACCGAAGAGTTCATCAACTATCTGGAGCAGGGCTATCAACCACCTGCAAAGGGCCTGAACGTGCACGTCGACGGCACTGTGGTGCCGTGGTTGGAGGCCAAGGACACCCGCGTCGTCCGGGTCGGGGTCCAGGCCGCCGTGACTGATCAGGCAGCCCGGCCGCGTGCCCACCTCACGTTCGTCATCGACGTCTCGGGGTCCATGCGCGGGCCCGACAAGCTGGACCTGGTGAAGTCGGCGCTACACCAACTCGTGGGCTCGTTGCGGGCCGACGACACGGTCGCGATCGTGGTCTATTCCAACAACACCCGCGTCGTCCTGCCCGCGACCGAGGTCCGCCACGCCGACCGGATCAACGGCGTGGTCGAGGACCTCGACACCGAGGGATCCACCAACGCCGAGGCGGGGCTCAAGCTGGCGTACGAAACGGCGCTGAAGAACCGTGTCGACGGCGAACTGAACCGGGTCGTCCTGCTGTCCGACGGTGTCGCGAACGTGGGCAACACCGGCCCCGAGGCGATCCTGGAGACCATCGGCAAGGCAGCCCAGCAGCAGGTCGATCTCGTGACGGTGGGCTTCGGTCTCGGGTCCTACAACGACGAGCTCATGGAGCAGCTGGCGAACAAGGGCAACGGCCTCCATGCGTACGTCGACAACGAGAACGAGGCACGCCGGATCTTCACGCAGAACCTGACCGGCACGCTCGTCGTGGCGGCCCGCGATGCCAAGGCGCAGGTCGAGTTCGACCCCAACCAGGTCGAGAGCTATCGACTCCTCGGCTATGAGAACCGCGATGTCCCCGATGACGATTTCCGCAATGACGACGTCGATGGCGGGGAGCTGGGGGCGGGGCATTCGGCGACCGCGCTCTATGAGATCCGGCTGCGGCCCAATGCGGTGCCTGTGCGGCCGATGGTGACCGCGACCGTCCGCTATCTCGACCCGGACACCCGCGAGCCCATCGAACGACGGGCCGAGCTGATGAACATCATGCTGGCGCAGAGCCCAGAGGAGGCAGATCCTCATCTGCATGCCACGATCGCCGCAGCGAGCCTGGCCGAGGAGTTCCGGGGCGGTCCGTGGGCCGAGCATCGGACGTACCAGCAGATCGCCGTCGACGCCGCGGCCGCCGCGCGACGGGCACCCGATCAGTCCGTGCGCGAGCTGGCCGAGGTTGCCGACTTGGCCACCCGATAGGGCTGACACCCCACGATGAAAGTCACTGGCCACACCGGGCCCACGGTGGTCAGTGACTTTCGCCGTGGGGGCACCTCCGGTCGGCTCAGCGAGGTGACCGCGCTGATTCAGCAGGCCCGGTGTCGAGCGCGTCAGCACTCCGATCAGACGCAGGGGCCGGGTCAGATCGTCAGATCCCGTGTCGTGACATCACCTCGAGCACCTCGTGCTCCCGCTGGGGTGCGTCACCGGTCGGGTGCAGCTCATCGACGATCCTGCCGTCGGACAGGAAGACCACCCGGCCGGCGCGCGCGGCAACCTTGGCGTCGTGGGTGACGATGAGCATCGTCATGCCTTCGGCGTTGAACTCAGCCAACAGGTCGATCACCTCGGCGGAGGACTGGGAGTTGAGGGCACCCGTGGGCTCGTCGCCGAACAGCAGATCCGGCCGATGCAGCAGTGCACGGCACAAGCTGACCCGTTGGCGCTGGCCGCCGGAGATCTCGCTGATGCCTCGGTCGGCCAGGCCGTCGATCCCGGTGCGGGCCATCAGCTCCTGGGCCCGTGTGGCCAGATCCGTCGACGATGCGTGGCCCTGCAGCGAGGCGGCCAGCACGATGTTGTCCCCGACGTTGAGTGATTCGAGCAGGTTCGGGTCCTGGAAGACGAAGCCCATCCGGGCACCCCGCAGTGTGGTCCGCTCGTCCTCGGACAGTGCGGTGATCTCGGTATCGCCGAGCACGACCGAACCGGAATCCATCGGGTCCATCCCACTGATGCAATAGAGCAGGGTGGACTTCCCGGAGCCCGAAGGCCCCATCACAGCGACGAATTCACTGGTATCGATGGTCAGGTTCACCCCATCGAGGACCCGGGGACCGTCGGTGAAACTCTTGACGACGTTGGTGGCGGTGAGCAGAGACATGGCACTCCTTAGTCGGACGAGGATCAGCCGCGCAGACGCGGGGCGAGGTCGGTGTTGAAGCCGCGGCCGGTGTGCAGGACGGTGACCGCGAAGCCGCTGGCGAGCACGAGGAGGCTGCCCAAGCCGGTGGTGAGAGGGCTGAATTCCAGATTGATCCCGGTGAGGCCCACGGGGCCGAAGACGACGGTGGAGACCACGTTGCCGAGCGGTCCGGCCAGTGCGACAGCCAGCAGGACGCCGGTGGCCATCATGGACATGATCCGCACCAGGTACTGGGCCCGCAGCTGTCCGGTCGTGAAACCGACGGCCCCCAACACGGCCGTGGCCCGGCGTTCAGTGACCAACATGAGGCGGATCGACACACCGGCGATCAGTGTCGCGATCAGCACCGCAACCACCGAGAACACCCAGGCAATGATCGTGAGGGTCTCGATCAGTCCGCCGAGAAGCTGGGCCAGATAGGCGCGGGTGTCGATCACGTTGATGTCCGGGTGGGCCCGATTGATCGATGCGATGACGCCGGCGGGGTCTGCGGTGCCGACGGCGATGGTCACGGCGGGGGCGGTGGCGTCCATCGTCGGGCCAGGCATCGCCTTGGCTGTCTTGCCGCCGTTGGTGATGTCCTGATAGATCCCGGAGACGGTGAACTCCACCGGCCGACTCGGCCCCTGCACGCTCAGGCGGTCACCGACGCTGACACCGAGACCTTCGGCGTTGAGTTCGGACAGGCCGATCTCGGTCGTGGTCCTCGGGGCCTGCCCGGTGGCGTACCGCAGCGGGAAGGTCTGCGGGTCCCCATAGTCGACGCGGATCGGTTGCGGTGCGCGGCCATGCGCGGAGACCTCTTCGGTTTCCAGCCGATAGGTCTGCAGGGCCCGGACCCGCTCGTCGCCACGCAAGACGCCGTTGATCTGATCGGCAACGGTGACCGCATCGGGGCGGTTCAGCAGGTCGATCCGCAGGTCGACCGCGCCGATCCCCATATAGGTGATGAACTTCTCCGAGGCCGCGGTGCCGGCGATCCGGAAGGGGACCAGCAGCACCAGAGTGACCAGGAAGGCGACGGTCAGGATGGTCAGATGCCGGCCTGGATCGCGGCGGATGCTGGCGAAGGCCAGCTTCAGATTGATCCTCGAGCCGGTGGACGGGGCCAGCACCGCACGGGGGCGGCGTCGAGCCGGGACCAGGCCCGAGACGCCCTGCAATGCCTGCAGTGGTGCGATCCGCCCCAGCCGGTTCAGCACCCGACGGACGTAGGCCATCGACAGGGCGTACAACACCGCCGTCCCGGCCAGGGCAATCACGATCCCGAGCACCGGATGGCTGATCTCGCCCAGCTGGCGGCGGGTGTTGGCCAGCAACGGGCCGCGGGCGGCCAGCGCAATCACCAGGCCGAGCAGCGCCCCAGCCCCGAGCAGCACCCGATATTTCCCGAGATAGATCGCCCGGATGTGTCGGTCAGCGACGCCGAGCGCCTTCATCACCCCGATCTCCTGCAGGTCTTCCTCCAGCGTGGTGAGCAGCGTGTACCGGATGCACAGGAAACAGATGAGCAGGATGACGACGGCCATCAGGACCAACAGCAGCACCGTGATCCCGTCGTTGATGCTGTTGACCAGGACGAACATGTCCCAGGTCAGCGCGGGTCCGTCGGCCTCGAGACCGGCTTGGTGGTACGCGGTCTCCACGGCGGTCGCCTGGCCGGCATCGTGCAGGCGGAACGAGATCAGATGCTCCGGGGACGTGCCAGTGGACTGGGCCAGCCGTTGGTAG
>JAUNUL010000267.1 GCA_030538175.1 Propionibacteriaceae bacterium
CCAGATAGCCCGGGTCCCAGCCTTCGACGCTGCGACCGACGGTGAAGGTCCCGGAGGGGGTTTCGGCGGTCTCGTAGCGGCCGCTGCCGGGATTCCAATAGGTGTAGTTGCCGCCGGTGGATGTGTTGTAGAAGCGCACTACGTTCCCGTCCTGGACGACCAGGAGCAGCTGGCGGGCCTTGTCGACCTCGAGTCCCGTGCCGCCGGCCCGGGATTTGAGGGTGATGCCGCGACTCAGTGCGGTGGCGGTGATGGGGCCGACCACGCCATCGGTGGGGATCCCGGCTGCCTTCTGGGCAGCGATGACCGCCTGGCGGGTCTGGCCGCCGAAGTCACCGTCGGCCGGGCCGACCCAGAAACCGAGTTGGTTGAGTCGGTTCTGCAGAGCAACGACCTCGGATCCCTTCGAGCCGAGTTTCAGGTTGGCGACCACGCTCGCGGCAGGGACCTTGGTCGGCGCCGGGTTGGGTGGCACTACCGAGGGCGAGGGGGCGGCCGGCTGGGTGGGGCTGCCCGACGGTGCCGGCCCGCTCGGGGTGCCGGGCGGCAAGGTCAGCGAAGGCGGCGGGGGTGGCGGGGTCACGGGGTGCGCAGCGCCAGAAGTGGTCGCCGGAGTGGCGGAGGGGGGTGTGCTGGTTGCTGACCCGGCGGGTGCGGCTGGCCCGGGGGTGGAGGTGCTGGTGGAAGACGGATCGGCGCAGCCGCTCAGGGCGACCGACAGGCACAGGGTGGCCAGGCCGATGGTGGCGGTGAGCTTGCTGCGATTGGTCATGTCGTCCTCCCGAGAGCGGTCTCTGTGCTGAGGAGAGTCCGGCTGCCGGTTCAGGGTTCCGGTTTGACCAGGAGCATTTCGGGATGCACAGTTATAGAACATATGATCGGATATCTGGTCGTGGTGGGCAGAGAGGAGGCGGTGATGGGGGATCCGTTCGTGCATCTTCGAGTGGCCTCGGGCTATTCGCTGCGCTATGGCGCGGCCCATCCCGATGCTCTCGTCGAACGTGCAGCCGGCCATGACATGGACACGCTCGGCCTGACCGATCGCGATGGGCTCTATGGCGCGATTCGCTTCGCCAAGGCCTGTGACCGTGCGGGCATCGCGCCCGTGTTGGGCGTCGATCTCGCCGTGCTGCCCGAGGCTGCCGCGGGTGTCAATCCCGCCGGGCTATCCGGCGCTATCGGGGGTGGCGATCCCGCGGGTTCGCTGTCGGCCACGGGCGCTGTGCCCAAGCGTCGCAAGCCGATCCGCGGTGGGGAGCTGCGTGATCCGGGATGGCCGAGGGTGGTGGTCCTGGCGAGTTCTCGCGCGGGCTGGGCGGCGTTGTGTCGGCTGGTCTCCGCGGTCCACCTCACTGGAGCCCGGGGTCGGCCGGTCGCCACGATGGGTCAGATCGAGGAGTACGCGGCATCGGGTGATCTTGTTGTTGTGCTCGGTGCTGACTCCGAACTTGGAGCGGTGGTGCAGCAGCGCCGAGAGCTCGCTGAGGCACACCTGCAGCACTGGAAGCAGCGCCTCCCCGCTGATGCCCTGGCCGTCGCGGTGACCGATCACCTGGTGCCCGGTGACGGACCGGGATCAACCACCCATGCCGCCCGCATGCTGGCGTTGGCAGACGCGGTGGGGGTGACGGCCGTGCTGACCAATGCGGTGCGCATGTCCCACCCAGCGCAGGCGCCCACGGTGGATGTTCTCGACTGTTCTCGTCGGCTCGTGCCGCTGTCGTCCCAGAATGTCGGCCGGCGCAACGCCGAGGGCTGGCTCAAGTCCGGCAAGGAGATGCTCGAGATCGCCGAACGCATCGCACAACGGTCCGGTCGGGCCGCCCATGGTGCTGAGTGGCTTCTCGGGGACACCCGGCGGCTGGCGCTGCGCTGCCGGCTCGATCCACGTCAGGATCTCGGTCTGGGTGAGATTCATCTGCCCGAGCTCGAATTGCTCGACGGCGGCAAACGGGTCACTGACGCACAGGTTCTCCTCACTCAGCGGTGCGAGGCGGGTCTGGCCGAGCGTTACGGCCGGGCGGACCAGCGCACCCGGGATCGGCTCGCCGACGAACTGGCTGTGATCGAGCACCTGGGTTTCGCATCCTACTTTCTGACCGTGGCGGATGTGGTCGCCATGGTCCGCACGATGGGCTGCCGGGTCGCGGCCCGCGGTTCGGGGGCGGGGTCCCTGGTCAACTATGTGCTCGGGGTTTCCGGTGTCGACCCGATCCGACATGGCCTGATCATGGAGCGCTTCCTGTCCCCGCTGCGTCGCGCGCTGCCCGACATCGACCTCGACGTGGAATCCCACCGTCGGGAGGACATCTATCAGGCGATCCTCGACACCTTCGGCGGGGAACGCGTGGCCTGTGTGGCGATGCTGGAGACCTATCGGGTTCGGCATGCAGTCCGCGATGCCGGTGCCGCGCTCAGCCTGCCGCCGGGAGAAATCGACGCGATCGCCAAGGCGTTCCCGCACATCCGTGCCCGGGATGCCCGGGCCGCGCTGCGCGACCTGCCCGAGCTGCGGGCTGCCGGGCTGGCCGAGCGACGCCTGGATCTGCTGTTCGACCTCGTGGAATCCCTCGACGGCCTGCCACGCCATATCGCGTTGCATCCCTGTGGGGTGATCCTGTCCGATGCAACCCTGCTGGATCGCACCCCTGTCGAAGCCAGCTTCGCGGGGTTCCCGATGAGTCAGTTCGACAAGGACGATGTCGAGGACATCGGGTTGCTCAAGCTCGACGTGCTCGGCATCCGGATGCAGTCGTCGATGTCCCATGCCGTGGCGGAGATCGAGCGCACGGCAGGGGAGCGGATCGATCTGGAGGCACTCGCTGCGGATGGGTTCGCCGACCCGGCGACCTATCAACTCATCGGCGAAGCCCGCACTCTCGGGTGTTTCCAGATCGAATCCCCCGGTCAACGGGAGTTGATCGGCAAGTTTGGTCCGAGCGACTTCACCGACATCATCATCGACATTTCGCTGTTCCGGCCCGGGCCGGTGAAGAGCGACATGGTGCGGCCGTTCCTCAACGCCCGTCAGGGCTGGGCGGCCCCGCACTATCTCCATCCCGACCTCGAACCAGTGCTTCGCGAGACCCAAGGGGTCGTCGTCTTCCACGAACAGGTCATCCAGATCATCGCGATCCTCACCGGCTGCACGCTCGCCGAGGGCGATGAGGCTCGGCGTGCGCTCGGTGACAAGGAAGCCAAGGAAGACGTGAAGGCGTGGTTCCTGACGGCGGTCCGCAAGAGGGGATACGCGGAGTCTGTCGTCGAAGCGGCGTGGACGGTGTTGGAGGCCTTTGCCTCGTTCGGATTCTGCAAGGCCCATGCTGCTGCCTTCGCGTTGCCGACCTATCAATCCGCGTGGCTCAAGACACACTGGCCCGCCCACTTTCTCGCCGGCGTCCTCACCCATGACCCGGGGATGTATCCCAAGCGACTCATCCTCGAGGAGGTCCGGCGCAGTGGGGTCGAGGTCCTCGGGTTGGACGTGAACCTCTCTGCGGAGACCTATCGGGTGGAGCAGACGGATTCCGGCTGGGGGATCCGGCTCGCGCTCGCCGACATCAAGGGCATCTCCGGTGCCGAACTCGGTCGGATCGTCGCTGGGCAGCCCTATCGCTCGCTCGCCGACTTCTGGAACCGTGCCATCGTCTCCACTCCGGTCGCCGAACGCCTTGTGCTTGCCGGGGCCTTTGATCGGCTCCATCGCATCCGGCCAGCAGCAGCCGTGCAACACCATGACCAGCTCACCCGCCGCGACCTATTGCTCAGTGTCGCCGATCTCGACCGGGACACCCGGGTGGCCAACCGGGCGACCAGGGCACGTGGGCTGGGCCGCGTACGCCCGGGGCCCCTGCCCACCAAGACCGAGGAGCGCGCAGCCCAGCTGGTGGCGCAGTCGGCCGATCCAGCCTTCGATCCGCGGGCTCGGGCAAGGGCGCAGTCCCAGCGACCCGCCGAGGTCAGGCCGCAGGAGGTCCAGTTGCCGTTGGATTTCGACACCGGTGATGAGATCACCCCATCGGGTCTGCCGGAGATGACCGATACCGAGCGGGTGCGGGCTGAGCTGAACGTGCTCGGGATGGATGCGAGCCGTCACGTCGTCGACTTCTATCGCCCCCTGCTGGAGGCGCTGGGGGTGACCTGGTCGAAGGACCTGCTGAGCACGCGCCGCCGTGACGGCCTCTTGGTCGCCGGGGTCAAGGTGGCCACGCAGACCCCACCGGTGCGTTCGGGGCGCCGGGTGGTGTTCCTCACTCTCGACGACACGACCGGACCGGTGGATGCGAC
>JAUNUL010000268.1 GCA_030538175.1 Propionibacteriaceae bacterium
GAAGTTCGACCACTCGGGGGTCATCGCAAGGCAGGAGGACGGTCTTGCCCCTGAACACGTCCGGGTCAAACTCGAGGTAGGCGTTCATCTCACGCTCGATGTCGGCCCACTGGGTGTAGAACTCGTCCTGCTTGGCCGCCTTGGCCGAGTTCATGCTGCTGTTCGCCACTGCCGCCCTCTTCTGCTCGTCTTACCGACGATTCTACCGAGGGGGTCCGACACTGGCCCGCAGCGCGATCAGGCCGCCTCGGGCTGCTCGTCTGCCGGATAGCTGATGTCGATGACGTCGTCGATGTGGAACTTGACGACCTCGTCGTAGTCGGCGAAGACGTAGATCGGGTAGTTGTTGATCCGGCCGACGAGCCGATCGCCCTGGCGGTGGGTCACTCGGACCCACATGCGCTCTCCCGGGCTCCGGGGGACTCGCCACATCAGTTTGACGACATCGCCCGGCTCAACGAGCGCCTTCTCTTCGTCGTCGGGAATCCAGAACGTCTCGGGGTGCTCTCGGTTGCGCTCGACGCCGGACTCGATCTTGGCCCGGTGCCAGACGTGCTTACCCCAGTACCAGCCGATCCACGGGAAGGCACCGAGTCGCAGCGCGACCTCGAACTGCTGGGCCACCCAGTAGGGGCGCTCCCAGCGCGGCACCTCGTACAACTCCGCCTGGAGTTCACGACGGCGGTCCTCGTCGGGAATGAGCCGAACGATGAGCGCGAGCACCATCCCGGGGGCGAACCCGAAGATGAGCAAGGAGATCCCGAATGCAGCGAGCGCCGTCGGCGCGCCGAACAGAGCCTCGATCACGCGATCCCCCACTTCGGGCTGACGGGTGCGAGAGCGGCGAAGCGCTTCTCGGTGCGAGCCTGGTGGGCGATCGCCCCGAAGCTGCGTCGCCCCTCGTCGGTCACCGTGTAGTAGCGCCGGGGCGGGCGCTTACGGTCGGGGGCCGGGTCTTCCCAGTGGTCCTCCAACCAGCCCTCGGTCATCATGCGATCGAGCTGGGGGTAGAGGACGCCAGAGCGAACGCCAGACTTCTTCGACAGGGCGTAGCCCCAGATCCGACCGTCATCCTCGCGGCTCATCTCCAGGATGGCCATGACCACCAGGACGAGAGAGTGAGTAACCTTCATAGGTCTTACTCTACATAGGTAGGTGCCTCATGGCAACGGAGTAGATGCGTCACTCAAGAAGGGCGACGGCGACGCTCGCAGTCGACAGGGGTCGCAGCGCGCCGACAGTTGGGAGCCCGCGCCAGCAGGGCCTCACCGCACAGGTAGGCATCCGCTCGTTCAGGTAGACCACTAGAGGACGTGTGGTGCGGCAGATGGATGAGGGCTGCCGGGGTGGTTGTCAGGCCGGTTGAGACCGGCTGAAAAGTGGCACCACGCAGGTTCCCAATGCAGTTTATGCAGTTATGTACCCGTATTTTCACTACGCGCACATGTGTAGATATAGGGGTACCAAACTGCACAAACTTCATTCCCCTGATCAGAGGCACATTCGGTGGCGGGCGTTCTGCATCTGCGGCAGCCCGAGGCTGCCGATCTCGCTGCTGATGGCTCGCTTCCCCACCACACGTCCTATGGCACCACTCCTGGTGAAGTGGTGCCATCCCTGACGGGGCGACCCCACCTCGTGGCCGCCGAGGCTGCCGCCAAGTTGTCTCGCAATCTCGTCTGCACGGCTACTTCTGGGATATTGAATGCGAGACGGCATTTTGAGACACTGGATGCGGCGGGTGGAGCCGCTCCGGGGCACGTGCCGCGACGTCTCGGTAGACGACCAGATTTCGGACGGCAGGAGCAGGGCATGAAGATCGGTTACGCGAGGGTCTCGACCCGCTCGCAGGGCGACTCGCTGGACACCCAGGAGGCGATCCTGCGGGAGAAGGGCTGCGAGCGGGTCTACCGCGACACGATCAGCGGCGCGCGGTCGTCGCGGCCCGGCTTCGACCAGATGCTGGCCGCACTGCGGCCGGGCGACGAGCTGTTCGCCACCCGTCTCGACCGGCTGGGCCGCACGGCGCTGGACACGCTGCACACCATCGACAGGCTCAACTCGGAGGGCGTGCACGTGGTGGTCCTCAAGCCGGAGATCGACACCAGGACGAAGGAGGGCAAGCTGATGGCCGGGATCATGGCCCACCTGGCCGAGTTCGAGCGTGACCTGCTGGTCGAGCGGACCCGTGAGGGTCTGGCCGCGGCACGCGCCAGGGGCCGCGAGGGCGGCCGTCCGCCGAGCATCTCGGAGAAGAAGCGGTCAGCCCTGGTCAAGGCCGTCGGCGACGGTGAGAGCGTGGCGGAGGCAGCGAAGCTGCTGGGGATCAGCCGGAGCCATGCGTACCGGATCCTCGGCGAGGAGGGGCGAGGCTGATGCGACGCAAGACCCCGTTGAACGACAACGACCTGGTGGTCGGGTACTACCGCTACAGCTCGGCGTCTCAGGATGAGGCGTCAATCGAACAGCAGCAGGCGATGGTCCATCGCTGGGCCGACGCCCAGGGTCTCACCGTCATCAAGGAGTACGAGGACCGAGCCAGGTCAGGTACGAACGCGGACCGACCGGGGTTCCAGCAGATGTTGCGTGACATCTCGAAGATCAGGCCGGGGTACGTCGCGGTGTGGAAGAACGACCGGTTGGGTCGCAACCGCGAAGACCTCATGAGGGCCAAGATCCGGATCCGTGAGGCCGGGTGCAGGATGCACTACATCAGCGGCACCTCACCGACCGACAGCTCAGACTCCATCCTCATGGAGGGCGTGATCGACGCCATGGCCGAGTTCTACTCGGTGAACCTGTCCGAGAACATCCTTCTTGGCGTCCAGCAGAAGGCGTCTAATGCGGAGACGATGGGCCGCAAGGTATTCGGCTTCATGACCGGCCCGGACAAGAAGTACGCGCTCGACCCGGAGACCGCCCCGGTGGTGGCGCAGATGTTCGACGACTACGCCGGTGGCAAGTCGATGCAGAAGATCGCCGACGAGGTCAACGCCTCCGGCGTTCGCACCGTCACCGGAGCGAAGTTCACCCCGAAGGCGCTGAACAAGATCTTGAAGTCGCGGGCCTACATCGGCGAGTACTCCTACGCCGGGCACGTGAAGCCGGGCGGAATGCCCCGGATCGTTGACAACGAGACGTTCGAGGCGGTGCAGAAGAAGTTCGCGGTCAACAAGCGCCGCGGCGCGAAGACGAAGGCTGAGCTGGCAGCCATGGGCGACGACGCCCCGGACTACTGGCTCACCGGCAAGCTCTTCTGCGAGCGGTGCGGAGCGTCGATGGAAGGGGTTTCGGGCACGTCGAAGACGGGAAAGAAGTACCGGTACTACTACTGCCTGAACCAGCGCAAGAAGAAGTGTGCGGCCAAGCCCGTGGGCAAGGACGCCATCGAGGCACGGGTGGTGCAGGTCGTCGAGGGGTTCCTGGGCGACGTGGAGATGCTGGCCTCCCTGGCCGTCGACATGGCCGCCCACCACCGGGAGACTCGTGGGCGCGGCGACGAGGTCCTGAAGGGCCTGGAGGCCCGCAGGAAGGACGTGGAGGGCAAGCTGGCCAACTTCGTCAAGGCCATCGGTGCCGGCATCTTCAACGACAGCACGGCAGCCGCGATGGCTGCGCTGGAGGAGCAGAAGCAGCAGCTCGACGCCACGATCCAGGCGGAGAACGTGAAGGTGGCCCTGTTCGAGGACGAGGCCAGCATCAGCACGTTCTACCAGCGGTTCGCGCACGCGACGATGGACACGGCGGAGACCAGAGACCTGCTGCTGGAGTACTTCGTCGACAAGATCTTCGTCGGCGCGGCGACCCTGACCATCGCGTCGTGGTTCTTCGACGGTGGTGCCGGGATCGAGCTGGCCGACATAGCGGAGGCACGTGAGACGGGGGAAGTGCGAACCCTCAGTCGAGAGTTCGACACTTCCCCCTCAGGTGGAGGTGCGGGGAATTGAACCCCGGTCCTCAAAGGATGACCTGAGACTTCTCCGGGTGCAGTTGATGTGGCGGTCTGCTCGGCCCCTGCACTCGCATCAACACGTCACAGCCGGGCCCAGCCCTGGAAAAGTCCCCCACCGTCCCCAGGACATAGACGGTGGAGCAAGCCTTCTAAATGAGGCCAGGAACCGGATCGAAGGCTAAGTCCGGGCTGACCCTTCGGTCACTGCTCAGGCAGCGAGAGCGAAGTCAGTGCGCTTTGCGTTGGCACTTATGGTTTCCCAAGGGACATTTACGAGTTGACCTTGGATTCTCGACCCGCTTCTTCTGGAACTACCGTCCCCAGTC